>NZ_DAIOEU010000012.1:0-89981 GCF_036746095.1 Dyella sp. | reverse complement strand
CATGTCTTGCTGCGGATTCGCAAAGCCGTGCCGGACACTAATGAGCTTTCGCTGGGATAACGTCGTTTTAGCTCTCCCGCCAGTTCCGCGGAAAATTTCCCCGGACAGCAGTGGGCCTTCGCCGCAATGACGACAGGCAGATTTGCCCATCCAGCAAAATATGTAGATATCAATAGATAGCCGCTCTCCGGCGTTTCCTCTAAGGTATCGGCTTCTTCCTACAAGCCGCCCGCATGTCCGACGCACACGACCATCCGGACCACCTACGCCGCAGCCTGTCCAATCGCCATCTGCAATTGATCGCCATCGGCGGCGCGATCGGCACCGGCCTGTTCATGGGCTCGGGCAAAACGATCAGCCTGGCCGGGCCATCGATCCTGCTGGTGTATCTGATCATCGGCATCATGCTGTTCTTCGTGATGCGCGCGATGGGCGAGTTGCTGCTGTCGAACCTTGAGTACAAATCGTTTATCGACTTCTCCACCGATCTGCTCGGTCCATGGGCCGGTTTCTTCTGTGGCTGGACGTATTGGTTCTGCTGGATCGTCACGGCCATCGCCGACGTGATCGCGATCGCTTCCTACGCGCAATTCTGGTTTCCCGGCTTGATGCCATGGGTGCCGGCCGTGCTGTGCGTGTTGTTGCTGCTGGCGCTCAACCTCACCGCCGTGCGCGTGTTCGGCGAACTGGAGTTCTGGTTCGCACTGATCAAGATCGTGGCGATCATCGTATTGATCATCACCGGCTTCGGCATGGCGATCTACGGGTTCACGTCGCCCTCTGGCCATCATGCGTCGCTGGCCAACCTGTGGAACGACGGCGGGCTGTTTCCTACGGGCGTCGGTGGTTTCTTCGCCGGTTTCCAGATTGCGGTGTTCGCCTTCGTCGGTATCGAACTGGTAGGCACCACCGCTGCCGAAACGGCCGATCCCACGCGCAACCTGCCGAAGGCGATCAACTCGATTCCGGTGCGCATCATCCTGTTCTACGTGCTGGCCCTGGTCGTGATCATGACGGTGACGCCGTGGCGGCTGGTGCAGCCGGGCAAGAGCCCATTCGTGGAGTTGTTCATGCTGGCGGGTATTCCTGCCGCGGCGAGCTTGATCAATTTCGTGGTGCTGACCTCAGCGACCTCTTCGGCCAATAGCGGCATCTTCTCTACCAGCCGCATGCTTTACGGCCTGGCGGAAGAGCGTCATGCGCCACGCCTGTTCGGCCGGTTGTCCAAGGCGGCGGTTCCCTCGCGCGGCTTGCTGTTTTCCTGCCTGTGTTTGCTGGCGGGGGCGATGCTGGTGTATGTGGTGCCCAACCTGGTGACCGCGTTTACCCTGGTCACCACACTGTCGGCGGTGCTCTTCATGTTCGTGTGGTCGCTGATCCTGGTGGCCTACATGGCTTACCGGCGCAAGCGTCCGCAATTGCACGCCGCTTCCGCGTACAAGATGCCGGGTGGCGTGTTTATGTGCTGGGTGTGCCTGGCGTTCTTCGTGTTCGTGCTGTGGCTGCTGACCTTGCAGGCGGACACGCGCGAGGCGTTGCTGGCCAGTCCGGTGTGGTTCGCCATTCTGGCGGTGGCGTATGGATGGAAAGGGCGGCGTGCAGCGATGGCGGCGACACCGGAGGATGCCTAGGCAGAGCCGTAGGTCGGGTTAGCGCAGGGTAACCCAACGTGCCCGGAGCGATAATTAGTGACGGATATCCCGGTCGCGATAGTGCCGACGAAACGGCACCACGTTGGTGCCTTCGGTCGTCGATGTTTCTTCCCCCGGATACTCCGGCGTGTACAGCTCGATGGTCGGCAGGATCAACGCCGTAAGCAGCGAGCCGATCATCCACAGATGCCCGGCTTCGCGATCGTCGCCATCAATGCTCACCTCGAAACTGTAGCGGCGCTCCAGCACGCGCTGGCCGCGGAAGCGGCGCAGGCGCACGCCGCTCAGGCCCACGGTTTCATCCAGCAATTGCAGGCCGTGCTGCTGGCAGCGCCAGCGTGCTTCCTGGATGGCGCGGTCGCGGGCGCGGCTCAGCACCAGCCACGCGCCGGCGATGGCCATCAGCACGAGTAGCAGCAAGAGAGTAGCAAGGTCGCCCATGCGTGCAGTGTGTGGGCGGCATGGGCTCGCCGCAAGTCAGCTGATTTTCAATCGAAGCGAAAGATCGATCGCCCGGACGTTCTTGGTCAGTGCACCCACCGAGATGTAGTCCACGCCGGTGCGTGCGTAGTCGCCAATGTTTTGCAAATCGACGTTGCCGGAAATCACCAGCGGCACGCGGCCATCGTTCTGCGCCACTGCCTGCTGCATCAAGGGCAGGGTGAAGTTGTCCAGCATGATGCGATCCACGCCGGCATCCAGCGCTTGCTGCAGTTCGTCGAGATTTTCCACCTCCACTTCCAGCAGCAGCGTGGGATGGAGTTGGCGGGCTGCCTGCACCGCAGCGGCGATGCTGCCGGCGGCGATGATGTGGTTTTCCTTGACCAGGATCGCGTCGTACAAGCCGATGCGAAGGTTGTAGCCGCCGCCGCAGCGCACCGCATATTTTTGCGCCAGGCGCAGGCCCGGTACGGTCTTGCGCGTGTCGAGCAGGCGCGCCTTGGTGCCGGCCAAGGCAGCCACGTAAGCCGCCGTGATGGTAGCGGTGCCGGACAGCATCTGCAGGAAATTCAGTGCGGAGCGCTCGGCGGTGACCAGGGCGCGTGCGTTGCCGTGCATCTCGCAAACGATGTCACCGGGCGAGATGCGATCGCCTTCGTTGACGCGCCAATGGATGCGCGCCTGCGGGTCGAGTTTGTGCACGCAGGTATCGAACCAGGGAATGCCGGCGATGACTGCATCTTCGCGGCAGGTGAGCGCGGCGAAGGCTTGCGCATCTGCTGGCAACAGGCTGGCAGTGGCATCGCCATGGCCGATGTCTTCTGCGAATGCGCGTTCCACATCGGCATCGATCAGGCGCTGGTCGGGCGGAGCGAAGCGGAAGGTCTGGGGCATGCGAGGAGGCTGCGCGTGGTGAGAATGCCGCGCATGCTACTCGGATGTGCGTGGGTTGGGTACAAGCGTATTGCCGTGGGAGGCTGAGATGACAATCCCAGCTTTTCGGTAACGCCATGGAAGCTGAGGTTGTCATCCCAGCTTACGGTTTATCAGGTGGCCTCGCCCGGACGCGGCTCTTCATGGCTCAGGCGATCCACGATCGCGTCCATCGCGCGATCGAACAACGCGTTGGTCGCCAGGATGCGCGCACGTCCTTCCGCCATCACCATCGCCAGCTCGTAAGGCGAGTAATCGCCCACCTTCAAGCCGCGGCGGTTGACGAACAGATAGCGCCCGCTCATCGGGCTGATCCACGACAGCTTGGCGCGTTCGAAATGCTCGTCCTGGGCGACGAACTCAAGCCAGATGCCGGGCTTGAGCACTTTCACCTTTTCGAGTTCTTCCCGCACGTCCGGCGCCAGCGCATCTTCGGCGGGCTCGGTAGCCACGTCGTCCAGGTCGTCCACGCTTTCGGCGATCGGCTGGATGCTTTCCGGAATCGGCAGCGGCGCGGGCGCGGCGTCGGCAGTCTGCGGCTGTGCCGGTGCAGGCGCCGCTTCGCCGAGCTGCTGGCGATAGTAAGCGTGCAGCTGGGCGAGCAGCTTCTCGATGTCGGCATCCTGGAAGGCGACGTTCGACAAGCCCTTGCGCAGCGCGCGCTCGATGCCCGGCAGCAATTGCAGCAGGTCGCGCTTGGCTTCCGGCGTGCGCACCGGCTTGGTGCTGGCGATGAAGGCGTCGACGAAGCGCAGCGCTTCGCGGAATTCGTTCGACTCTTCACCCTTGCGCAGGATGGTGAGCACCAGATAGTTCGCCCACGCGCGCGACAGCACACCATGGATCAGCGGCGGCAATACGGTGCCGCCGATGCGATTGAGAATTTCGCGCGCAGCGCGCCGGCGTGCCTGTTCCAGCTTTTCGCGACCGCGCGTGGATTCGGCCACGCGCTGTTCGGCCAGCTCCGCGCGGCGGCGGTTCGATTCCTGGAATTGCTGCAGTTCGGCCGACAGGCGATCGAAGATCGTCATGTCATCGTCGAATTCCTGCAGCAGGCGCTCGACGATGGCCTTGATGGTGTCGTGCAGGCGGCCGTCGCGATCCGATTCTTCCGACCAGCTCTTGGCGGCGTCGGCCAGGCCATCCAGCAAACGGCGAGCCGGATGCTGGCGATGCGCGAACAGCTTGCGGTCGAGAATCGCCGCCTTGAGATAAGGAATCTGCAAGCGCGCCAGCAATACCTGCATCTGCGGCGGCAGGTTGCGGTCTTCGAGGATGAACTCGAACAGCATGCCGACCAGGTCGATGGTGTCTTCGTCGATGGTGGCGATCTGGCCCGGACGCTGGCCGCGCAGCGAACCGAGTTGCGACATCAGCTGCTCTTTCAGATGCAGCACTTGCTCGGCGATATCCACCGTGCTCATCTGCGGCACCGCCGGTTGCGACATAGGCAACATGGCCGCCTGGCTTTGCAGCACGCTCAACGCGCCGATCAGCTCATTGGCGGTAGGCAGCGGACCGGCCGTCATCGCCGACAGCGGCACGCTCGGATGCGCGCGGCGTGCGCTGAACAAGGTGCGCAGGGTTTGCAGCAGTTCGGCCGAAGCCTCGCTGTCGTCGGCCGGCAGCGGTTGCGGGATCTCGCCAGCCGCGGCGGCGCCCGTTGCGGCCGCGCCGGCATTGGCAGTCCCGCCGCTGCGCACCACTTCGTGGCGCAACTGCGGCAGCACGCCCGCGCGCATCAGTTCGGCGTTGACTTCCTGGTAGAGCTCTTCAAGCGCCGACATCACATAGCGATCGAACAGCTTGTAGATGATCAGCTTCACGCGCATGTCGGCATTGAGCTCGCGCATCGCCTGGCGGAATGCCTGGGCGAGCAGCGCGGGGCCGATCGGATTGGTGGCGTCTTCGATGCGCGTGCCGCCGCAAATCACGGACAGGCGCTGGTTGACGGCGAACAGGTCGCGCGACAGGCGCGATTCGTTCTTGCCGATCATGCTGGTGATGGCCAGCGATTCTTCCAGTTCGTTGTCGGCCACCAGCGAGAGTTCGACCGAGCCCGGCACCGGCGGCGTCGGCGCATGGCTGGCGGCCGTCGGACTGGCGGCGGCGGATGAGTTGCCGCTGGCGAAATCGTTCAACTCGCGCGACACCAGCGCCAGGAAAGCGCGCTCGATCACCGGCCGACGCTTGCGTACTTCGCGCATGCCGTCGAAGTAATGCATCTGCGCGGCGTTGTTCTCAGCCTTTTCGGCGAGGTCGAACAGCGCGTCATCGACGTGCTCGAACATGTTGCCGATGTACTGCTGCAGGCGGCGGGAGGCGATGTTCCGGACAGCGTTCAACAGGTCGCCTCCGCGTCCGCTGGAGGGGTCCAGCCGCTGGCTGAGATTGACGACGTTGGAGGAATCGTTGGCTTCTTTCATCGCCACACCCCTGTGGTTGGCTGGCTAGGCCGGTATTGACTGCTGCCGTAAACGGCGGCCACCCGCCTCCGGCAACCGCGAACGGTCGCGACAGGAGGGAAGCTGCCGATGGCTGGAACATAAGCGAAAACCTGTTTCACTGCCATGTTCCAAGTCATGCTTTTGTGGATTGTGGGTGCAGTCGATGTGAAGGCAGCCCATGCGCATGTTCTTACGCCACGGCCGGGAAGTCGGTGAACTGGGTGGTGCCGATGCCTTCCTCGGGCAGCATGACCGGGATGCCGTCCTCGACTCGGTAGATGACCTTGCGGTCGACCGTGATCAGCCCTTCGGCGACCCGGTTCTGAACCGTCCCACCTGCCACGTTGAGCACCTGGCCGGCTTCGATGGCACGGTTCAGGGCGGTGAGCTCGTTGGCGTTCAAAGGGCGCACCGGGGTCTTGCTTACCGGGCAGCAGAGGATGTCGAGCAGGCGCTTATCCATAGATAACGGCAGGTATCGTTGCAATGCGGCGAAGCCCGTACAATAGCCCCTTTTGGACGACCGGACCATGACGGAAACAGCTTCAGCGCCGCGGGTTGGCGTGGTGATGGGATCGCGTTCGGATTGGGAAACCATGACGCACGCGGCCGAGGTGCTCCAAGAGCTTGGCGTGCCGCACGAGGTGCGGGTGGTCTCCGCGCATCGCACGCCGGATCTCCTGTTCCAATACGCCGAACAGGCCGTATCGCGCGGCATCCAGGTGATCATCGCCGGCGCCGGCGGCGCAGCCCATCTGCCGGGCATGCTGGCGGCCAAGACCCGCCTTCCGGTGTTCGGCGTGCCGGTGCAGTCCAAGGCGCTGAACGGCATGGATTCCCTGCTTTCCATCGCGCAGATGCCGGCCGGTATTCCGGTGGGCACGCTGGCGATCGGGCGTGCCGGTGCGTGCAATGCCGCGCTGCTCGCCGCTTCGGTGCTGGCCCTGCACGATCCGGCCATTGCCAAGGCGCTGGAAGCCTATCGCGCGCGCCAGACCCAGACCGTTTTGGACAACCCGGACCCGCGTTCGTGAATACCCGTCAGAAGCAAGCGGTGCTTGGCATTCTGGGTGGTGGCCAGCTGGCCCGCATGCTGGCCCTTGCCGCCGCGCCGCTGGGCGTCAACACCCTGGTGGTGGATAGCGCCGCCGATGCCTGCGCCGGGCAAGTGGCGCCGTTGCGCGTCGCCGATTGGACCGATTTCGCCGCGCTGGAAAAATTCGCGGCCGAAGTGGACGTGGTGACCTTCGATTTCGAAAACGTGCCGGCCGACACCGCGCAATGGCTGGCCGAGCGTGTGGCGGTATTTCCGAATCCGCGCGCGCTGGCGGTTGCCCAAGATCGCCTGGCCGAAAAAACGCTGTTCCGCGAATGCGGCCTGCAGACGCCCGCCTTCGAAGCCGTGGATACGCGCGAAGGTCTGGATCGCGCCTTGGCCAGGATCGGTGCGCCATCCATCCTCAAGACGCGTCGGCTCGGCTACGACGGCAAGGGACAGTTCCGCATCAAGCAACTGGCCGATGCAGACGCCGCGTGGGAGGCGCTGGGCGCCAATGCGCACGGCTTGATTCTCGAAGCCTTCGTGCAATTCGAGCGCGAGCTTTCCGTGCTGGCCGTGCGCACGCGCGATGGCGGTTTCCGCGTCTGGCCGCTTACCCAGAATTGGCATACCGACGGCGTGCTGAGCATGAGCCTTGCGCCGGCACCGGAAGTGGGCGCATTGCAATCGCGGGCCGAAGCCTTGGCGCGCACGCTGGCCGAACGTCTGGACTATGTGGGCGTGTTCGCGCTGGAGCTGTTCGTCAAGGATGGCGAATTGCTCGGCAACGAAATGGCGCCGCGCGTGCATAACTCCGGTCACTGGACCATCGAGGGCGCTGTCACCAGCCAGTTCGAAAACCATGTGCGCGCCGTGCTCGGTTTGCCGCTTGGCGATACCTCAGCAAGCGGTCTTTCCGCCATGTTCAATTGGATTGGCGAGCTGCCCGATGCAGCGCCAGTGCTTCGAGCCGTTGATGGCCATTGGCACGACTACGGCAAGCAGTCACGCCCGGGACGCAAGGTGGGACATGCCACGGTGTGCGCGCAGGATGCAAAAGCCTTGGCTGAGCGCGTAAGCGAGATTGCGCGTGCGTTGCAGCGGGAAGAGCAGGCGGCGCCTGCGTTGCGCGTGCTTTGATGTCGATCGGGTTTGCACGCCGGCCTACGCAATTTCCATGGCCATCATTCCCGCGGGAATGATGGCCATGAGGATGATTACCCTCTCCAAAAGGGGAGAGGGCTGCGATCATCAGCCGAGATTCTTCGCCGCAAAATCCCAGTTCACCAGATCCCAGAACTTGTCCACGTAGTTCGGGCGCGCGTTGCGATAATCGATGTAGTAGGCATGCTCCCACACGTCGATGGTGAACAGCGGCTTGTCGCTGCCGGTAATCGGCGTGGCGGCGTTGGATGTATTGACGATGCCCAGCGAACCATCCGGACGCTGCACCAGCCAGGTCCAGCCCGAGCCGAAATTGCCGACGGCGGACTTCTTGAATTCTTCCTTGAACTTGTCGAACGAACCGAACGCCTTGTCGATCGCATCGGCCAGCTTGCCGGCCGGCTTGTTGTCGCTCTTGGGCGAGCGCATCGAGTTCCAGTAGAAGGTGTGGTTCCAGGTCTGCGCTGCATTGTTGAACACGCCACCGGATGACTTCTTGACGATGTCTTCCAGCGAGGCGTTCTCGAACTCGGTGCCCTTGATCAGGTTGTTGAGGTTGGTCACATAGGCCTGGTGGTGCTTGCCGTAGTGAAACTCCAGCGTCTCGGCCGAGACATTCGGCTCCAGCGCATTCTTTTCATAGGGCAAGGGGGGAAGTTCGATCGCCATGGGTAACTCCTGGGCGTTGGCTGAGGAAGATGGTTCCGCCTGGCCGGCTGGACGCCGGGACGGCTGGTACACTACTAAGCTGGCTGCATTGTAGTGATGAAACCCGAATTATGGACGTCAACGAGCGAATCAAGGCGGTCTTGGCTGAGCACCCCATCGTGCTTTTCATGAAGGGCACGCCAGAGTTTCCCATGTGCGGCTTCTCGGCCCGCGCCGCGCAGGCGCTTGACGAAGCAGGCGCGACGTTCCATGCGGTGAATGTGCTGGCCGATCCCGAAATCCGCGCAGCGCTGCCGCACTACGCCAACTGGCCGACCTTCCCGCAGCTTTTCATCCAGGGCGAACTGATCGGCGGCTGCGATATCGCCGAGGATCTGAAAGCCTCCGGCGAGCTGACGCGCATGGCAGGCGACGTGGCCGGAGAAAGCCACGCATGAGCCTGAGTCTGCCGCAGCATCGCTTGCCCGCAGCCTGGGCGCCTGCCTCCAATGATCTGGATGGTCGCGTGATATTGGTCACGGGCGCCTATGGTGGACTAGGCAGCGCGGTGGCGCGCGCTGCGGCCCGTGCGGGCGCCACCGTGGTGATCACCGGCAAGCGCAAGCGGCAACTCGAACAGCTTTACGACGCGATGCTGCGCGAGGGTTTGCCCGAACCGGTGATTCATCCGCTCGATATGGAAACCGCCACCCCGCGCGACTATGACACCCTGGCGGAAGGCTTGCAGCGCGATCTGGGCCGCCTCGATGGCATCGTGCACGCGGCAGCGAGCTTTGCCGGTTTGACGCCGGTATCCATGCACAAACCGGATGCCTGGCTGCGCAGCATGCACGTCAATGTCTCCGCACCGTTTGCGCTTACGCAAGCCTGCTTGCCGTTGCTCACCGCTGCACCCGATAGCGCTGCCGTATTCGTGCTGGACAATCCGGACCTCGTGCGCCGTGCGCACTGGGGTGCCTATGGCGTATCGAAAGCTGCCTTGGAACGTTTCGTCGCGATCCTGCATGAAGAGCACGACGAAGGCCGCTTCCGCGTGCATGCGCTGTTGCCCGCGCCGATGCGCACTACGTTGCGCCGGGCCGCCTATTTCGGCGAAGACACCTTGCAGCACCCGCTGCCCGATGCCACGGCGGATGCCGTGGTATATCTGCTGAGCGACAAGGCTGCCATGGCACGCGGCGGTGTGCTCGATTTGCGCGTGGCCTGAGCGCAGCCGCGCTGCGTACTAATAATTACCAGGGGAACGCATGCAAACGCAGATGACCACCTTGTCGGCGGCGATCCTGCTGTTCCTCATCATGGATCCGCTCGGCAACATCCCGCTGTTTCTCAGCCTGCTCAAGGACGTGCCGCCCAAGCGCCGTCGTGCGGTGATGGTGCGCGAATTGCTGATCGCGCTGGCGGTGTTGCTGATGTTCTTGATGGGCGGCCAGCTGATTCTCCGGCTGCTGCAGTTGCGCGAGGAGTCGATCAGCATCGCCGGTGGCATCGTGCTGTTCCTGATCGGCATCCGCATGGTGTTTCCGCCGGCCGAAGGCGGCATTTTCGGGCAAGCCGGCGAGGGCGAACCTTTTATCGTGCCGATGGCGATTCCCGGCGTGGCCGGCCCATCGGCGATGGCCGCGCTGCTACTGCTCACCAACACGCAACCGGGCCGCACCGCGGATTGGGCGATTGCCTTGTTGTGCGCGTGGCTGGCGACGGCGGTGATTCTGCTGAGCTCTACCTATCTGTTCCGTTGGTTGGGCGAAAGCGTGCTCACGGCGTTGGAGCGGGTGATGGGAATGCTGCTGATTGCGCTGTCGGTGCAGATGTTCCTCGGTGGCCTGGCGGCCTATTTGCACCTCGCGGTTTGAATGGGTGGCAGCGTTTGCCGTAAAGCGCCTCGGCCTTTGCCGGAATGACGGTATAAATATCTGAGCTCCCGTATGAAAGTCATGCTCGCCATTGAACAAGCTCTTAAGCATTGCCCCTCACTCCGTCGTGTATTCTTGCGCGCGTAGCAGTTTGACCCCGTGATTTCTCGCAGTTGTCACACTTGATCGGCAACATGGATTCAAACCAAGGGAGGCGGTCATGCTTCATGTAGAACAGACCCTTACCGAACGTCTGCCATGGCTAGCGCAGCACCCGATGATCCGCAAACCCGTTGCCGGCATGCTTGGACGGTTAGCTGACGAAGCAGGATTCAATCGGGTGCTCGACCGGCTCGCCGACACCAGGGGGTTGGATTTCGCCGAACAGGTGCTGGACCTGCTGGGCTGCAACTATCACGTCGCCCAGCGCGAGCGGGAACATATTCCGGTCGAAGGCGGCGTGCTGGTGGTCGCCAATCATCCGCTTGGCATGCTCGATGCGATGGCCCTGCTGGACCTGGTCGGTTCGGTACGCAAGGACGTGCGCATTCTTGGCAACGACTGGCTGGCCGCCGTGCCGCAACTGGGCTCCTTGCTGTTGCCGGTCGACGTGTTTGGCGGCGGCACGGCTTCGCGCATGCGCAATATCTATCGCGCGCTGGAGCGTGGCGAGGCATTGATTGTTTTTCCTGCCGGCGAAGTGTCGCGCATGGGGCCGGCTGGTGTGCGCGATGCGCGCTGGTCCGATGGTTTCGCGCGCATCGCCATGCGCACCCGGACACCAGTGCTGCCGATCCACGTGGCGGCACGCAACTCGGCCATCTTCTACGGGCTTTCCATGCTGGCCAAGCCCCTCAGCACGGCGATGCTGCCGCGCGAAGCGGTGGCCACGCACGTCAGCCGCATCGGGTTCAGCGTGGGCGCGCTGATCAGTGCAGACGAATTGACCAAGCGCAGCGACGACAACGCGCAGCGCGCGGCGGACCTGATGCGCCGGCACGTGTACCGCATCGGTCGCCGCCGCGGCTTGATCTTCGGCGGACAGGTGCCGCTGGCGCATCCGGAGTCGGTCGATCGCGTGGCGCAGGAACTGGCGCAAAGCGAAAAGCTTGCCGACCTTGCCGACGGCAAGCAGCTGATCGTCCTGCGCGGACAGACCGATGGTGCTGCCCTGCGCGAAATCGGCCGCCTGCGCGAACTCGCCTTCCGCAAAGTGGGCGAGGGCACCAACACCCGTCGTGACCTGGATGCCTACGACGCGCACTACGAACATCTCGTGCTGTGGGACCCCAAGATGCTGCGCATTGTTGGCTCCTATCGCCTCGGTCACGGCGGCCGGCTGATCGGCGAGCGCGGCATGCGTGGCCTCTACACCGCCAGCCTGTTCAATTATTCGCCGGCGCTGGAATCGCGCCTGGCGCAAGGGTTGGAGCTGGGGCGCAGCTTTGTCGCGCCGGCCTATTGGCGTTCGCGTGCGCTGGACCAGCTGTGGCAGGGCATTGGCCTGTATCTGCAGCGTCACTCCGAACTGCGTTATCTGTTCGGTCCGGTGAGCATGTCGGTGAGCCTGCCACGCCAGGCGCGTGAGTGGATCGCCGCCGCGCACCAGCATTACTTCGGCGTATCCGGCCTGGCTTCCGCTCGCCAGCCGTTCAAGGTTTCCGCGGACGTGCTCGAAGGCGTCCGCCGCGAGCTGGAGGGCCTGGATTCGGTCAGCGGATTGGGCAAGCTGCGCCATCACCTCGATGCGCTGGGCGTCAGCCTGCCCGTGCTATATCGCCAATACGTCGACCTGATGGAACCCGATGGCGTGCAATTCCTCGATTTCGGCGAAGACCCCGGTTTCTCCGGCTGCGTCGATGGCCTGGTCATGCTCGACCTCGCCCGCCTCAAGCCTGCCAAGCGCGCCCGCTATCTGGGCAAAGGCGCCTGAGTTTTGCCGCTTCCTCCCGGGGAGTGGCCTGTAGGCCGGGGATGACAATCCCAGCACCTCTCCTATGTAGACAAGACATTGGGATTGCCAGCTCCAGCCTCTGCGCGGGACACCTGCAGGCCCTGCCGCGAGGTCCTCGCGGTTGAGATGTAACTGTAAAGATCGTGTAAAGGAAATATGGGATTGTGCTAAGGTATCGCTAAGGATACGTGACCGTTTTCGCCTTGCCTTCAAGCCAGTAGATAGCAAGGCGAAAATACGAATTAGCTTACACGTGTGTCGCCAAGGGTTTAGTCACAGGGCCGAAGATCTTCGCTTCGTCTGCTGAAAACCAAAAAAATCTACGGTTCCCAAAGAGGCCACCCGGCTCATATCGAATGAGCCCGAGCCTTTTTGTGTGCGGCAAAGACCCGCTGGGCGGGTTGAACGTGGTGGCAACAGATGTTCGAGCGGTCATCAAGCGGTGCCAGACATATCAAATCAATAACCGGACTACGGGGCTCTACATGAAACGTACGCATCTTTCTGCAGCGATTGCGATGGCTTTCTACCTCTCCGCAGGTGTTGCAGCGGCGCAGACAGCCAGCAACGACCAGGCCAGCCAGTCGACCCAGCAGCGCGTCAACGCATCCAGCACCTCCAACACCACCACGTCCAACGCCACCGCGCGTGATGTGAAACAGCTGAACCAGGTAACGGTGCAAGGCCAGTCGCTGTCACTCGGCGGTGGCCTCATGTCGGTGCAGATCGCCCCGAAGGCCGTGTCGACGATTACGCGCGACGCCATCGAAAAGGCCAGCCCCGGTAGCAACTTCACGCAGATGATCCGCACCATTCCGGGTGTCAATGCGGCCACTGACGACGTGACCGGCCTGGCCAACGGCCACTACAGCCTGCGTGGCTACGACTCTTCCGACATCGGCATGACCGTCAACGGCGCGCCGATCACCGATACCGGCAGCTACTCGGTGTACGCCACCGAGTACGGCGATTCGGAAAACATGGGCGACATCACCGTGTTGCAAGGCATTCCCGATGTCGACATGCCCGACTCCGGCGCCAGCGGCGGCCACATCGGCTGGGCCACCATCGATCCGCCGCACCAGGGCGGCTTTGACTTCACCCAGACGATCGGCGGCAACGATTACCGCCGCAGCTTCTTCCGCCTGAACACCGGCGACCTCGGTCCGGTGCGTTCCTGGCTGTCGTACTCCGACAACACCGCCGACAAGTGGCGCGGGCAGGGCAAGCTGGACGTGACCAAGGTCGACGGCAAGTCGGTGTGGACGATCGACGACAACAACTCGATCAGCGCCTCGCTGCAGTACAACCGCGAAAACAACATCAACTACGAATACGTCTCCAAGCAGCAGGTGGCGCAGCACGGCTACTTCACCGACTACAACACCACCTGGATTCCCACAGCAGGTCTGGCACCCGGCAGTGCCGCGCTGAAGAACGCGATCAGCAACGACACGAACTACTACGGCCTGCGGACCAATCCGTTCCGCAGCTACCTGTTCAGCATGGACGGCGAGTTCAAGCTGGCCGACAGCCTGCACCTGTCGGTGATCCCGTACTTCTGGTACGGCAACGGCGGCGGTGGCGCGGCCGCCACGGTGACCGAAAGCACTTCGGCCGCCAATCGTTTCGGCTACGCCGATATGGATGTCAACAACAGTGGCAGCGTGGTCAATAACTCGCAGGGCGTGGTGTATTCGTACTCCGCCGCACTCACCTATCGCCCTGGCGTGCTGGTGAAGTTCAACCAGGACTTCGGCCTGGACAACAGCCTTGAATACGGTTTCTGGTACGAAGATTCGCGCAAGACGCAGGACGACAGCTACTTCCAGGTCAATGCCGTGGGCGAGCCGGTAAACGTGTGGGGCAACAGCAATTACATCGTGTACCCCAGCGGCGCGCCGATGACCTACTACCACGAGTACACCAACACCGAAATCGAGAAGGGTTTCGTCACCGACAACTGGACGCCGACCGACCAGTGGACCTTCACCGCCGGTGCGGCTTTCCTGCGCGCCAATCGCAGCGGCTGGGGCTACGACTATCCGGGTTCGACCTCCGGTTCGCCGAGCAAGCAGCAGACCTACACCTCGATCGATACGACCTGGAACAAGCTGTTGCCGACCGCCGGCATCAAGTTCCAGCTCGACGACAAGAACCAGTTTTACCTGGGCAGTGGCAAGACCTTCCGCGTGCCGACCAACACGGTGGTGCTGCTCAACGCGTTTGCCGGCAACGATCTGCAGAAGCCGGAAACCTCATGGAACACGGACCTGGGCTGGCGCTATTACGGCGATGCGATCTCCGCCAATGCCGACATCTACAGCAGCAACTACAACAACAAGCAGGAAAGCGCGTACGACAACGCCACCGGCCAAACCTACTACACCGCCATCCATCGCATGCACATGCGTGGTTTCAACGGCGAAGTGAGCTACAAGTTCGCGCCGGACTGGACGGTGTACACCTCCTACACCTACACCAAGGCGGAGATCGTGGGCAGCATCGACGGCGGCGGCGACGGCATCTATCCGACCGATGGCAAGATGATGCCGGACACGGCCAAGCACATCGGCAACGTCGTCCTCAACTACGACGACACCCACCTGTGGGCGGAACTCGATGGCCACGTCGCCAGCTCGCTGTATGGCGACTACATGAACACCGAACACGTTGGCGGTTTCACTACCTTCGACTTCAGCGCCGGCTATCGTTTCGTCGACTTCGATTGGTTGAAGAAGCCGTACATCAAGTTGAACGTGACCAACATCACCGACAAGCATGCCTTCTCGTATGTGGGTTCGGCGCAGTTCCTGGCCGCCAAGCTGGGCAGCTTGTACAGCAGCAGCCCGACGTATGGTCTGCAGCAGCCGCGTACGTACATGGTCACGGTGGGTGCTTCGTTCTTCTAAGAAGTGCGCCAGCGACGGCTCCTTCTCCTTTTTGGAGAGGGAGTTGGGGAAAAGGGGTCACCTCGCGTCGAACCTTCATCCCCAACCATCAAACGCCCTGCCACCTGCAGGGCGTTTTTCATGGGAAACCCGCGACGTTGACCGCACCGCACCCTAAGCGGGATGCTAGGCGGCCGCCCGCGCGACTCATAACCATGCGTGGCGGAAAGCAACTCCAGGAGACGATCGACCCATGAACGACACCCAGCTCGACAAGACCGGCATGCCTGCCACCGTAAGCGCGCGCATATCACCGGCCGGTGGCCTGGATATCCTTTCCCGCAACGAAGTGATCCGCCTGCGCGATGCCAGTGGTTCCGGCCTCCACGGCCTGCTGCGCCGCTGCGCGCTCGCGGTGCTCACCTCCGGTGAAGTCGGCGACGATCCGCGCGGCATGTTCGAGCAATATCCGAACTTCGACATCCAGGTGCTGCAGCAGGATCGCGGTATCAAGATCGAACTCTCCCACGCGCCGGCCAAGGCGTTCGTCGATGGCCACATCATTCGCGGTATCAACGAACTGCTGGTAGCGGTGGTGCGCGACATCGTCTACGTATCCACGCAATTGGAGCAGGGCACCTTCGATCTCGACGACACCGTCGGCATCACCCACGCCGTGTTCGAGATCCTGCGCAACGCACGCATCTTGAAGCCGCAGATCGATCCCAACCTTGCCGTGTGCTGGGGCGGGCATTCCATCTCGCGCGACGAATACGAATACACCAAGTCCGTCGGCTATCAGCTCGGCCTGCGCGGCATGGACATCTGCACCGGTTGCGGGCCGGGCGCCATGAAGGGCCCGATGAAAGGCGCCACCATCGCACACGCCAAACAGCGCCGCCGCAAGAACCGCTACATCGGCGTGACCGAGCCCGGCATCATCGCGGCCGAATCACCCAATCCGATCGTGAACCAGCTGGTGATCATGCCGGATATCGAAAAGCGCCTGGAAGCCTTCGTGCGCATGGGCCATGCCATCATCGTGTTTCCCGGCGGCGTCGGCACTGCGGAAGAAATCCTCTACCTGCTCGGTATCCTGCTGCATCCGGACAACGCCGGCATTCCGTTCCCGCTGATCTTCACCGGCCCCAAGCAATCGGCCGCCTACTTCGAACAGATCGACACCTTCCTGCGCCTGGCGCTGGGTGACGAGGTGGCGCAGCACTACAAGATCATCGTCGACGACCCGATCGCTGTCTCGCATGCCGTCGTGCGCGGCGTCGACAAAGTGCGCAACCATCGCCTGGACAACAAGGACGCGTTCTTCTTCAACTGGTCCCTCAGCATTCCGGTGGCGTTCCAACAACCCTTCGTTCCCACGCACACAGCCATGCGCGCGCTTGCCATCCACCGCAACCGCCCCCGCCATGAACTCGCCGCCGACCTGCGCCGCGCCTTCTCCGGCATCGTCGCCGGCAACGTGAAGGACGAAGGCGTCCGCGCCATCGAACAGCACGGCCCGTTCGAGATCGACGGCGAGCCGGAAATCATGCGCGCCCTGGATCGCCTGCTGCGGGCCTTCGTCCAGCAGCACCGCATGAAACTCCCCGGCGGCAGCGCCTACGTGCCTTGCTATCGCGTGCTTACCAGCTGAATACGTTGAGGAATGTGCCCTGGCGGCTTGACAGCCGAAAGCCACTTCCCCAAACTACGCAGCTCCCCGCCCGAATAGCTCAGCCGGTTAGAGCACTTGACTGTTAATCAGGGGGTCGTTGGTTCGAGTCCAACTTCGGGCGCCAGATATATCAAGGGCTTGCGAACTCCGCAGGCCCTTATTTTTTGTCGCTGCGTAAATCGCTGCGTAAATCAGCGGGCTTTCCGGCTGCTGGAACGACCGACACGTCATGGTCGTACAGATGGACCATCGAATCCTCTACGTGACCGCTCGCTTCCTTTTTTGTCTGCCCAGCTTCCAGATGTGTCAGTCATGCCGCGATGCTTCAAGCCATGCAGTCCGAAACGTTCCTCGCTGTCGATCACGCCGCATCAATTGCGACGCCCATCGTGCGCCGCCATGCGCTGTTCGGGCTGACTTGCTCGGTACCGCACCATCTTCACATCACTAGCGGACGCGTCGCACGCGCACACTTAGCGCGGGTTTCTTGAGCCATCTTTGCGTACGGCGAACAAGAAGCCAGCTCCATGCCTTGCCCAGTTCAGGGCACCACTTGCTTAGGTTGTCGCGACTTCCCTTGACGCGATTCACTCGCACGCCGTCATCCATTGCATCAGGTTGCGCACCTCGACACCACGCATGCGGCAGCGATAGGCAATTTCTGCGACAGCCCACACATAGGGCACAACTGATCCCTTGCGGACATTCATGAAGGCTGTGATTTGCGCTCCATTGCCGCCCCACATGAGATACGCCTCGGCGAGTTTGGTGTGCCGCGATCTTCGCAACGGGAGAGTGCCTTTTTTATAGGCACCCTCCATAACTACGTGCACCCCTTATCGAGCCTTCCCAAAAGAGCGATGGCGCGTATCTCGGCTAAGTGTTTTTATGACTTTGGCGACCGGCTTCGGCATGTTGTTCGGAAGATCCGCCGCGCGAGCTTGCGTGCGATCCGCCGCCGTGGCTGCTTTCACCGCCCTTTTTGCCGATGTCCGCCATGTGGCCGCGATCCTCGCTGACCGATTCACCGCCTTTCTGCCCTATCTCCGACATATGCTCACGATCCTGGCTCACGGATTCGCCGCCTTTGCGTCCGGCTTCGCGAGCTTCCTGTGAGGTGAATTCGTGAGCATGGCCGCTTTCGTGTGCGGCGCGGCCGCCTTCGCTGGCGATCTCGCGCTGCTTGGATTCATCCATGCCTGCAAAGCCGCGTCCGCCGCCTTGGCCGTGTTGATTACCAGTGTTTGCCATGATTTTTCTCCAGAATAGGAATGAACCGCGACACAGACGTATGTCGCGTCCATGGATATTGGCTGTCCATAGTTGGAGCGCGAGTCACTTCGCGGTGAAGGAAAGTTCAAGCGCCAGCGAGCCGCCTGCTAGGCTGTCGCGCCTTGCTTGATCGACCGCGGCGATAAAAAACGAAAGGAAACATGCGAGGCGGTTGAGTAGCCCTGGGGAATCAAACAGGATTGTTGATCATCTTGTGGCCTTGCTTTCACCCCTTCCCCATGGAGCGCGTGGCAGTTTTGAAGATGCATGACATGGGAAACGCATGCCATGCGACCTCATCCCTCATCAAGGTAGTAAACGCCATGACTAAACAATCCAGCCGCGGTGGCGACCACGCCAGCCACGAACAACATGTAAAAGCCGGCCAGCAAAGCCACAAGAATGAAGGCTCTTCTTCGCATTCAAAAAGTGCCTCATCCGAATCGTCACGGGGCGGTTCGCACGAGCAACACGTAAAGGCCGGTCAGCAAAGTCACAAGAACGACCGTTGACGCGTAGTTCTAAAACCTCGCCTCAAGGATAGAGGCGAGGTTTTATTGCTTTCTTGCAAATATCATCTTCCCATCTTGCAGCACATTCATGCCGGTAACGTCCCCGTTTGTGTCGCGCACGAACTCGACGTCCACATCCACGACAAACGTAAATCGCGTATTCGATTCCGGCCAAAACTCAAGATTGGGCTGATGGGTTCCCTGGATAAGCAACTTGCCGTTCCGCAACGTCACTGCAAACGAGAACCAAGGGTTCATCTTATAGGTGCCGACATAGTGCTTCAGAATGGCGGAGTCGACGGGAACTGTGTGCACGATGCGTGGGCCGTAAGGCTTCAGCACCACTTCGCCAAGTAGTTCAGCAAAAGGTTTTTGGGCTGTATCGGTAATCATCTGCTGGATAATCACGTATCCGCCACCGGAGTAATTCCATTGTTTTCCCGGAGTGTTCTCCACGCGTATCGGGGGATTCGTGGCGGGCGGCGCTCCATCCAGGATCTGCAAGGTGGTCGGCACGGGCGTGCCTGCGGCGTAGCCTGGAAACCCGTGTACGTTGGTACCTGCGGTATGGCTGAGCAGCTCCCGCAGGGTAACGGGCTTGCCTTCTGCCTTCTCCGATGTGGGAAGTTTCCAGCGAACGAGTGATGTATTCACGTCCGCATCCAGCGAGAGCTTGCCCTGTTGCACAAGATGGAGGGCCGCGGTCGCTGTCGTGGGTTTGCTGATGGAGCCCGCCTGGAAGAGCGTATCGGGCGTAACCGGCGCGCCGCCAATGCCAAGCACGCCGAAGCTGCGAACCCACGCGATTTTTCCGTGGCTGATATAGGCGATGCTGACGCCCGGCACGTGATATTCGGCCATCGCTTCGGCCAGGGATTTTCCGTGCACCGGCTCGCCTTCTTTCACCATGTTCGGCGAGAGGTTTGCCGCGATGGCTGCGATGTGTGGGTCGTCAGCTTGTCCAAAGCAGGGTGCGCACAGCAGCATGAGGGAAGCGGCGCCGATCAATGGATGCAACATCTTCATCGCGACCCACCTTTGTTGTTGATTACCTTTCAGGTAATTGGCTTGCTGACCATACGTAAATAAAGTGCTTCTATCGTCGTCGGTTCCGGCGCGGCCTGCAAAGAGGACAACCCATGTCAGCGTTCCCCATCCATACCATCGAATCTGCGCCAGAGTCATCCAAGCTATCGCTGGCGTCGCTGCAAAGCGCCTTTGGCGTGATCCCCAATATTGCGGGTGCCATGGCGACGTCGCCCGTCCTGATTGGTAGCCTGGTCGGCTTGTTCGGCCACGTTCACGGCGGAAGTTTCTCCGAAAAGCAGATTCAAGTCGTGTTGCTCACCAATGCCGTCACCAATGCGTGTACGTGGGCGGTGGCGTTTCATTCCCTGCTGGCCGTTAAAGAAGGCGTCGATAGGTCGGACGTTGAAGCTATTCGTGAACGCCGCAGTCCCAAGGATCCAAAATACGCAGCGCTCGCTGGATTGGCGCGTACGCTCATCGAAAAGCGGGGGTATCTCGATGACGGCGATGTGTCGGCATTTCTGGAAGCCGGATTCGGCAAGGATCATCTGCTGGAAGTGATTGCCATTGTCGCGGCATCCACTATGACCAATTACACCGGCAATGTGACCAAGCCGAAGCTGGAGCAGGATTTCCAACCTTATCGTTGGCAGGCCTTGGATGCCTGATCGATCGGTTGGTCCAGTGACGCTGATGACAGCGAACGCCATGAGGGTGAGCCACATGTCACGGCCGAATACGCCACTATCGGTAATATCCTTGGCAAACGTGCACGCGAGAGAACCACATGGGGACCACCCGTACCGATCGGACGCGCCCGTCCCACGATCTGGGAGCCATCCTCCGCCACTGGAGGGAGATACGTGGCGCGAGCCAATTGGGATTGGCGCTGGAAGCCGGCATGTCGCAACGGCACCTGAGTTTTATTGAGAGCGGCCGTAGCGTGCCGAGCCGCCAGGCGCTGGCCAGCATCGTCCAGTCACTGGAGGTTCCCCTGCGTGAGCGAAACGCCGTCTTTCTCGCGGCCGGCTATGCACCGGTCTATTCGGAAGCGCCTTGGAATGCTGCGGAAATGCGGGGCATTACGCGTGCGCTTGATCGCATGCTTCGCCAGCACAATCCCTATCCTGCCATGGTCATGGATCGCTATTGGAACGTGCTGGCCGCCAACGAATCATCCCCGCGCTTTTTTGGGTCGTTCATCGACATGCCAGCGCGTACAGGGCCGCGCAATATGCTGCACCTGATCTTCGATCCCGCGGGCATGCGGCCTTTCGTGGTGGATTGGGAAACCGTGGCAAGAAGCCTGGTCCAGCGTGTTTACCGTGAGGCGATCGGGCGTGTCCTGGACGAACAGACACAGGCGCTGCTCGATGAATTATTCGCTTATCCAGGCGTCGATGCCTCGTGGCGGCTGCATGGATCGGTCGGGCCCTCTCCCAACCTGCCCATGATTCCCATGGGGTTCAAAAAGAACGGTAAGGTTTTCCGTTACTTTTCCCTGATTACCACGGTGGGCGCACCGCAGAGTATTGCCGCGCAGGAACTCCGCATCGAGTCGATGTTTCCTTCGGATGAGGAGACGGAAGCGCTGCACGAAAAATTGTTGTCGAACGGCCCTTGACGGCAGCGGTTCGACGCTGACGCAAGGCAAGGTCAATCTTTCAGGTTGTCCGAAAGAAACGGAAACACCTTCGTAGCCAAACGCGCTTGCGCCTGCTGGCGATGATCGCCGTTATAAGCGTCCAGCAAATGCGGAACATGCGCATCGCTGAGTGCTTTGGAAAATGCGGCGGTTGAAGGCGGGATGTGCGCGAACTGGTCGTTGAAGCCGTAAGAAATGGCCAGGGCGCGCAGTTTGCATAGGTTGTCCCGGAACCGGCTAACCTGCTGCAGCGGAAACTGATTGCGAAACTCGGTGTACTCAGGTTCGCGTGGCATGAGTTCGTGCTCGACTTCTTGCACCGGCATTTTTACGTGCAATGGCGCGGCGGGATCGGGATCGATGGCCGACAGCAGCGCTAGCGCCGCGACCGGATAGAACTCCCCCCGCTTGATCGCCGCATCCACGTCCGCATAAGTCTTGAATTGAAGCAATCCATGCCAGGAGGCGCTATTGCCGTAGCCGATGTCTTCGACGGCATCCAGGCAACAAGGGCTCATGGCATAGACCACCGAAAAGACGTCCGGCCGATGCATGGCCAGGCGGATGGCGCCAAACCCGCCCATCGAAAGGCCCGCGACGCCACGGCTCTCCGCCCTGGCGAGTGTTCGGAAATCATGGTCGACGCGAGCGACCATTTCCTCGGCGATGAAATCCTCCCAGTGCCCGGTCACCGGTGAATTGGCATAGAAGCTGCCCAGGAAGCGATTCATGGCATTGGGCATCACCACGATCATTTCCTTGATCGCATGCCTGGCGATGAGTTCATCCAGCATGGCCGGCACATTGAAATGATGAATCCAGGCGTCGTTGGTGTCGCCGTAACCATGCAGCAGAAACACCACCGGATAGCGCTTCGTGGATGTTTCATAAGAGGGTGGAAGGTAAACGGTAAACGTTTGATCGGCAGGATCACCCACAAGATTGCCGGCAAGCGCAGCGGAATGGATGGAAACCTGTTTGACGGTGCCGGTTGGGTGAGCCCAGGCTGGTCCGGTTAAAAGCATCAGCAAAACGATCAATCGCTTAATCATGTGATGCATCTGCTCTCCTTATGCACTAGAAAGGACTGCGCTGGTATGGGAGGTCAATACAGACAAAAGGTGATGCTCGCTGACGCTGCGATGCAGATCATTGCGAAAGTTGGTATCAATCCTTTGAATCATCTCCTTTCGGGAGTGGCAATGATTCAGATCGTGCCGCCAGCAGAGCACGGAGGTTTTGCTCCAGCTCCGCGATGGTAAGCGGAAAATAACCGTCTTCGTCCTCTGATTTGAGCCAGCCCAGCACGCGCTCCCGATTGACGTGAATATCGATGTGGTGAAGGGCAGACGCAACATCGTCATCGGCAATGTAGCCAACCTGACAGATCAATCGCCACAGCCAGTTCATCTTCAACGGATTGACGCCGCGATTGAGCGGAGGCTGCTTGTAGTCCATCTCGACACCCCTTCTTTGAGGTCCTGCGCGAGTCTAGCCGGCTTCGATGCCGGGCGCCCTTTGGGTATCCGGCCTTAGTTATTAGTCGAAATGCAGTCTGGGATGAAATCCCAGTATCGGAAGCCTTGAGAAGCTGGGATTTGCACTCCCAGACCAACGCAAAAAAGGGGCCAAACATGGCGATGGACCTGCCTGGATGCCTAAGGATGCTCTGATCTATTCCACGTACCCGTCACCGCACGGTATGCGCGCCTCGGTTTGCCGCGACGGCGGGGCGAAGCGAGACGCGCATACCGTGCATGCCCGAACCCTTTGAATTTAATTGATGGGGTGACGTCCAGAAGGCTCGCAGGCCGTGCCGCGCGGCTTGCCAAGACGGCCAAGTCTTCCCGGCGCCACGCAACACACCCTGCGAGCCTTCTGGACGTCATGCCGGGCACGTGGAATAGATCAGGGCATCCTTAAGCCGGCGTCATTCAGCTCACGGCCCGACTGGCCCGAAGAGCTCCGATATAAGCTCTATAATTGCTGCTATTGTCGAAGGCGGGCATCAGGTCGATGGCCAAGCACGGCCATACCATGCCAGCCAGCGTTTTTCAGTGAAAGGCGGTTACACACGCATTTCACGCGTAACATTCAAAGATTGTGTTTATGGGCCGATATCAGGTTGGCCTAACGGGGAAACAGCAAAGCGTTACCACATCTCGGGCAAAGGGGCACGGAGCATGGGGAAGGAAACACGGTTTCGTGGGCGTGAATGGATCATCCAGATTGCCGTGGCTGTCGCTTATGCGTTGGCTTACTGCGCGATACGGCCATTTTCCGATGCTCACTGGTCGCTGACATCAGGCCTGAGATTTGCTTGCCTGTTGCTGATTCCTTATCGCTACTGGTTTGCCTTGGCGATCGGCGAGGCGGTTCCGTTGGCCTATTCGGTCTTCCAGGGCGCAGGGCTGTTTGGCGTCGTGACCGCCTCGATCTGGTCGGTCCCACCTGTTGCAATTGCCATGCCCATCGTGTGGTTTTGCCGTAGCCGACTGGCGCTGTTTCCAGCACAGCGTGTCGTTGATATGAAGGCGCTGCTTATTTGCGCGTTGGTGACATCGCTGCTCTGGGCGACCATTACCTACGTGGGATATCTCACCGCCACTGATCCCACAATGCATGTAAGCCTGATCATGTTTGCCGGGGTTTTTGTGGGCAGCTATGTCGCGATCCTCACGATAGCGACTTGGCCGCTATTTCTTCGAGTGGCGCGCAATGGCCGATCGATACGGGAAATGATGGTAGAGGCAACTAACAGCCCTCTCACCTCGGATACCGTTTTCTGCGCTTTGCCGGCACTGATGGTAATCGCCTTCCTCAGTGCCAAGTTAGATGCAAGCAGTGCAGTCGTCATGCAAATGTCGCTGTTTATCCCGGTGGCTTGGCTCACGCTTAAATATGGCTGGCGTGGAGCGGCAGCGTCAGGTCCTTTTGCAGTGGCTTGTGTTTGCGTCCTTACGCTTTCGGTTCCTGACCCCGTCGTGATACAAGCGCAGTACTTCGTCGCATTTGCCGTTACCTTCCTGTTTGCCATGGGGGCACGCATTACATCCCAGCTTCATGCACAACAGCAGGAACGCCTGTCAGTAGACAAAGCCCTCAGCGTTGCCCAACAGGTGTTGCACCAGGGCGAACTTCGGATGCGACAGGCATCGGCACAGCTGGATCTCGTTGGCGGGACGGTATCGCTGGCGCATGGGCGAATTTTGCGAAATGTGCAGCGATTCCTGACGGCTGACGAACGCGCGATCCTTGCCAGGGACGCGGCGCAGACGAAAGACCGCATTTACGGTCTCGCCGAGTCGTTTCATCCAGTCGCCTGGCGCGAGCGCGGATTGCCAGCAGCGCTCAAGGAAACCATTGGGCGCGTGCTGGACGAGGCGGGTATTGCCTACAGCTTCGAGATGGGAGGGCGTGGTTTATCGCAGTTGTCCCCCGCATTACACCAGGCGATCTATCGCGTGGCATGCGAAGCGATTGCTCAGGTGTGCACCCAGTTGACTTGTTCACAAGTCACATTGGTCCTGCGTGGGGGTAAGTTGTACGGTCGTCGATGGGCTGCTTTGCGCGTAATGGGCATCAACGACGAAACGGACGTCGGCAGATTGGCGCGTCGCATCGCCCTATCCGGCAACATTGCGGCAAAGCTTGGGGTGAATCCAAATCAAGCACCGTCACTGACGGCGCAAGCAGAATTATTCGACGGCATTGTGCATGCCAAGCGAAGCGCGATGTACGGCAGTGTTTCTGCACTGCTTTATGATGCTCAGTACCTACGGACCGCTGAGCGAAGCCAGGCGCATCAAACTCAATTGTGGGTGCGTTGAAGTTATCGCAGCACCCATGTCGTGCTGGATGGTATTAGCTGCGGCGACCGCCTCCACAGTTGTATGTGTTGCAGATCGTGTCAGTGGCCGAGCCATTGCTCCGCGATATCGCTGTGGCTGCTGCCGAATCGTTACGGTAAACCTTGGCGGCGTTGAACGTGGAAGTCTGCGCAAAGGCAGTAGACGTCAGGCCAATAGCGATAAGGCCGACGAGCAGAGTGTTGCGAATTTCTTGACTGCGTGACATTGGGTTTTCCCCTTCGAGAGCCGGTAGACCACCTACCGGATGGGCCGAATTTAACAGGGAAAATATGTACGCAGTGACGGAACGCAGCTGCCTTCGGCGGCTAAAAGCAGGCGCTTAGCGATGGTTTTTAATATTTCACACCGGCTACACGCATGGCTTATGAATCAACCCGTGCCGGCGATCGTATGCTGCACGACCGCCGGTCAATGGCTCTCTTAGAACGACACCGTCGCCCGCATCCAGTAATACCGCCCAATCAAGTCATACGTATACGCATCCGTATTCCCATTGCTGCCCCATTGATAAAACATCGGCGGCTGCTTGTCGGAAAGGTTGTCGATGCCGGCGGAAAGAGTGGTGTGGTATTTCGCCAGGGTGTAGCTGCCGGAAATGTTGTGGAATACGTAGGCGCCAATGGGGTGCGCCACACCGGGAATGCTCTCGTCGGCTGAGTAGCCTTGCGAGAGATCGGTGCTGCCGACGCGGGTGCGTCCCACGTAGCGCATTGTCCAACTTGCGCTCCATGGGCCTTTGCTCCAGTTGAGCGTGGCCAGGCCGCGCCAGCGCGGGAACTCGCCGTACACCGAACAGTAGGAGCCGGCGCAATGCGTCACCGGCACGGCGCTGTCGCCGGGCGCGGTGTCCACGTCGTAGCGCTGCATGTAGGTGCTGGCCAGGCTTACGTTGAACTTGCCGTAGTCGCCGGCGTTGAAACTGTATTGAATGGTCGAATCGATGCCGCTGGCCGAGGTTTCGCCGAGGTTGACGGTAGGCAGGCTGATGTAGCTGATCTGGCCGTTGCCGGCGCGATGGACCAGGCTGCAAAGCCGGTCGCTGAAGTAGCACT
Source organism: Dyella sp. (assembly GCF_036746095.1). Lineage (NCBI taxonomy): Bacteria > Pseudomonadati > Pseudomonadota > Gammaproteobacteria > Lysobacterales > Rhodanobacteraceae > Dyella > Dyella sp. Next base: position 63,878 of record NZ_DAIOEU010000012.1, on the reverse strand, counting down.
CGTTGAGGATGGTGGTCGGGTCTAGACCGTCCACGATGGTATCGCGCAATTGAATGCGCCATGCATCGGCGCTGAGCGACAGGCCCGGCAGCCAGTGCGGGTCGTAGACCACGCCGTAGTCGAATGAATGGCCGTATTCCGGTTTCAGGTCATAGCCGGCCGCGACCGAACCGGAGCCCCTTACGCCGAGCTGCGGGTTGGCCTGCTGGAAGCTGCCATCGGTCGGCACGTTCGCGCAGGCCTGCGGATGTCCGCCGGTGTAGCCATTGCAGATGTCGGTGGCGGCGTCGGCACCGCCCGCGGTGCCGGCGAACAGTTCGTTGATGTTCGGCGCGCGGAACACCTGCGATGCCGTGCCGCGCACCAGCAGGTCGGCAATCGGCTTCCATTCCAGGGCAATCTTGCTGTTGGTGGTGCTGCCCGACAGGCTATAGCGCGAGAAGCGCGAACCGATGTCGATGTTCAAGGAATGCACGAAGGGCAGGTCGGCCAGTACCGGCACGAACAGTTCGCCGTAAGCCTCTTTCACGTTGTAGCTGCCGCTGAGCTTAGTGGCGCAGAACTCCACCACGCCGCAAAGGCCGGCATATGGGCCATCGTTGATCGCAATGGCATTGGGCGTATCGGTGCCATCGGATTGCGATTCGCGGCGATACGAAAGGCCGGCGGCAAGATTCACCGCGCCGGCCGGCAAGTCGAACAGCTCACCGTTGGCGCCCATTTCAAATTGTTCGAGCGTATAGCGGTAGAACGAATCGGGATTCACCACCAGCTTCTTCAAGGCCGCAATCGAGGCAGGGTCGTTGGGGTTGAAGATGTTGATCGGCGTGCAATTGGCAACCGGTGCCGCGGGCGTGCCGCAGGTGACCACGCCATTGCCGGCCAGGAATGACGGACCGATCGCCTGCTCGAAGGCCGCGTAGTCGAGGAATCCATTGTTCAGCGTTTTCTGCCTGACCTTGCCGTAATTGAAATCCACGTTCCATTGCCAGCTGCTGTCGCCGAAGTTGCCGCGTATGCCAGGTGTGAATTGAAAATCGTAGGTCTTGTTGACGTAGGTGCGGTTGCCCAACGAGGTCAGGCGGATATCGAAATCGTTGTAGCCGTTGCCGGTGGTGCGATCGGTGCCGAAGTTGAGTCCGAACGGGTTGTAGTAATTGGTGGACGGAATCAGGAAATCATCCGAGTTCGCGAAGATCGGCACCGGCGCGATGATCGAAGAGGCCGACGTCCGGGTATAGAACATGTTGAAGTAGGCTTCGACGTTCGGCGTGACTTTGTAGGAGCCGAACAGCGAGATGTTCGTGCGGTCCTGCGGCGTGAGCAGCAAGTTGTAAGGCGCGTAGTTGTAGGAGTCGGTGGTCGAGTTGTACGGGTGATAGTCCGTCAGCGTGGGGGCGCCCGTGGTGCCGCTGTTGAGCGTGACATAGGTGCCGCTGGCGTCCTGGATCAACCCACCGGGCGTCGCCGAGGAGCCCACTCTCACGACCTGGCCATTGCGGAAGCCCAACGTGTACGCCGAGTAGTCGCGGGCGCCGGATGCAATCGGATTCTGCGTCTGGTGCGTGAGCGATACGATGAATTTTCCGCGGTCGCCGGATAGCCCCGCCAGCAGATTGAAGCTGCGGCGATTGCCATCGCTGTGCGAGCTTTCACCGTAGTCGGCACTTACCTGCACGCCTTGATAGTGATCCTTCAGGATGAAGTTCACTACGCCGCCGATTGCATCCGAACCGTAGATCGACGACGCGCCATCGGTAAGCACTTCGACGCGATCGATCATGTTGGCCGGAATGCTGTTGACGTCGTCGTAGGCCACGCGATGCCCATTCACCAGCACCAAGGTGCGGTTGTCACCCAGGCCGCGCAATGAAACGGTCGATGCGCCGGTGCCACCGCCGCTGTTGATGCTGGGATTGGTCGCGTTGCCTGCCACGGATGGCAGGTTCTGCATCAGGTCGCCCAGGGTCGGCTTGCCGCTGGCGACGATCTGCCCGCTATCGATGGTGGTAACGGGATTGGCCGTTTCCACGTCGACGCGCCGGATCAACGAACCGGTCACCGTGACGGCCTGGAGGGTCTTGGCCTTGGCGTCGGAGGTGTCGTTGTTTTGCGTTGACGACGTCGTGCCGTTGTCTTGCGCATACAGCGAGCCGCTTGCCAGCAAGCCGAACGTCAGCGCTACGCGAATGGCCTGCGCCATCAGCGAGAAACGGCGATGGGATGAAGAACTGACCGAAACAGAAGATGCACTGACCATGTTGTTCTCTCGCTGGAAGGGGCGTGACGATGGTGGTGATGCCAATGACAGGCACAGCAGCATCCGTGCACCGGCAAGCGGCACAGATGGAAGACAAGGTTGAAAGGCTCCATGCCTGCTCGCTGCCGTCCCGGAGGCGGCATGCGCAATGGTTATTTGCGATGAATCCTTATGGCTCGGCGCAAGCGCCTTGCCGTCCCCCTTGACGAACGCAGCGGCGAGCGCTCACTGCTGCGGATCGTTCCTGATCGGCGCTCACCGTGGTCACGGCGGGCGCACTTAAGTTCATCCGTTGCCGGAAGATCTGTCGTTATCGTTCTGCCAGTACACCGCATAGCGTTCGCCGTAGATCTCGTTCAACGGCGCAACCGCCTGTTTGCCCTGGCTGGTGGTGGCTTCAAAGCGCAGTTCGTCCGCGGAGACGATGCGCATCCAATCGGTCGTGTTCGGGGTGGCTGCCGTGATGCGCGGCGCAGGTTGCGCAGGTGGTTCCGGATCCGGACCGGTACCGTAGCCGCCGTACTGCACGGCATGCGTCAGGCCTTGGCCGCCAAGCCGCGCCGCCAGCACCAGCGGTCCGTACAGCATGGCGATCTGGCTGTCGTCGCCAGGTAGCGGCATGGTGTGCAGCTGCATCGGCAGATCGAGTTCGACACGGTCGCCATCGTGCCATTCGCGCCGCACGCTCAGATAGCTGCCGGGCGAAGCAAACGCATCCAATGCCTGGCCATTCACCCGCACTTTCGCGTTGGCACCGATCCAGGAAGGAATGCGCAAATGCAGCGCGAACTGCTTCGGTTGCGTCAGCTTGATTTGCACGGTGGTGCGTTGTTCGCGCGGGAAGCGCGTCTCTTGGCGCAAGGCGATGCCTTGTTCATGCCAGTTCAGTTCGGAAGGTACGAACAGGTTGACGTAGAGATCGTCCCCGTCGTGGAAGTAGATGTTGTCGTTGAAGCGCGCAAACTCTTCCGCACCGGTGCCGGTGCAACACCAGAACGAATCGGTGGGCGAGTTGTAGAACTTGTTGGCGCCCGCACGCAGCGGGTAAAAATAAAGCTTCATCCCGTCCGCATCCTGGGTGCCGAGCCGGGCGTTGTAGAGCGTGCGTTCGTAGTAGTCGAAGGCGCGTGGATCGCCGTTCCAGCTGTAGACGTGGCGCGTGAGCTTCAACATGTTGTACGCCACGCAGGATTCGGCCGTATACAAACCGAGCTGCCCTTTCAGGTCGCCGGGGCCGGTCTGCCAGAATTCGCCATTGCTGGTGCCGCCCGTCGCGTAAGTGCGGTTCTGCGTGACGGTTTCCCAGAAGAACTCGGCCAGGCGCCGGTAGCGCGGTTCGCCGGTCAGTTCGTAGCGTCGCGCCGCGCCAATGATCTTGGGAACCTGCGTATTGGCGTGCAGCCCCTTCAATTGATCGCTATAGGTAGCCAGCGGATCGAACAGCGACGCCTGGTCGAAACGATGCGCCGCATCGCGATAGCGCTCGTTGCCGGTGATCGCATACAGCTCATACATCGAATCGTTGGTACCGCCGTATTCGGTCTTGAGGATGTGCGCCATGTCAGCGTCGGAAAAACCGTTGAGCCAATGCACCAGCCAGTCGCCCATGCCGGTGGCGACTTGCAGCGCTTGCTGGTTGCCGGCAAGGCGATACATGTCGAGCATGCCGGCCTGGATCTTGTGGGTGGTGTAGAACGGTGCCCACACTTTCTGGCCGCGGCTCAAGCGATCGAAGAAGCTTTCGGGGAAGGCGCTGAGATAGCCGTTCGGGCGCTGGCAGGCGGCAAGCGCCTTCACCAGTTCATCGCCGCGCGCCTTGAGCGCCTCGTCGCCATGGCTGGCATACGCCAGCGCACAAGCAGACAGGTAATGGCCGCCGGCAAAATGGCCGCGCAGTTCACAATCGGGCTTCTCCCAGCCACCCAGCGGCGTCGCGTGCGAGGCGATGCCGGCTTGGAGGCGGAAGGTATGCATCAGCCGGTCGGTGGGCAGGCTCAGCAGATAACGCCGGTTGATGTCGGCGGCACGCGTGAAATCGCTATCCAGCAGATGCACCTGCTCCAGCGCAAACGGCTGCACGCAGCGTACGGGTTGATCGGGGATGGCTTGCTTGGACGATTTTGATGTGCCGGCCGGTTCGGCCAGGTCGAATGCGCCTGCGCGCGGTGCTGCGACGGCTGCGACAAGGGCGGTTGCCGCACCCTTGAGAAAACGCCTGCGTTGGTCTACCCCGTGTTGCATGCCACTCCCCCGGAAAAAAACGCTGGTGACGGCCGAATCTCGTTTTGATAATACAAGTAATATGAAATGTGCTCGGGTTTCATCCTGCCGTAATAATCAACGAGACGTCTTGTGCCAATTACTGCACTTGGGTGCGGAATTTCGCATAAACATCGTGCGATAGGCCATCACTGCGTAAAGTGTGCGTGAAGATGCATGCGCTGGCCGGGTTCGCCCTGCAATTTCACCGCGTCGTCCTGGCAAACGGCCGTCAAGCCGTCTATTTGCGCGGTGGCCAATCGCTTGCCTGCCGGAGCGCGCATGCTCAGCCATGTCGTGGGGGCGCCGTGGTCGGGGCAGGGTGACGCTGCCTTCCACCCACCGTCGGCAGTGACGCGCAGTTGAAAGCCGGTGCGTCCCCAGCGTGTTGGCGCGTCGCTGATGTCGATCGATTGCCCGCTGCCCATCCATGCGCGTGGAATGGCGCGACCCAGGTACAACGCTTCGCCCGCGCTGTCCTCAGATACCAGCATCCAGCGCAGCAACAGGGGAACGGTCCGTTGCGCCGGTGCGATGGTTGTTGAGCAGCGCACCATCGCCGGTGTAGTGGAAATAGCGCGCAAGCAGCGACAAGGCCAGGCCAATTTGCCCGGTCTCCGCACCACGCGTATTGATCATGCCGTTCGGTTGCAGGAAATCGTTGAAGTATTCGTCCAGCATGGCGGCGGCTTGCGCGAAACGTCCCCACTCCAGGTTCGCATAGAGCGACTGGTAAAGGTGTCCTGGAGGCCGTCGTACTCGTTGCCGTAGTAGTCGCGATCCACCGCGCCGTATTTCGGATGGACGCCACCCGGTCGCACCATCAGCTCGCGAGCGCCGGTGGCGCGGCGCATCTCGTCTTCCGGCGGTTCGCCGTGGCGCAGAAGATGAGCGGCCAGCAGATCCGCTTCCGCCAGCGCGATATCCGCCAGCTTCACGCCGGAATAAGGAACGTCGGGTTCCGCATGAACCGCTTCGGTGCGCTTGCGCAACACGCACGTCGTGTTGTCGTCGCTCAGCGTCAGTGCGCCGTGCGGATCGCGCAGGTCTTCGAAGACCTGCCAATCGCGATCAGCTGATGTAAAGCTCGCCAGCGATGATGCCCCAGCAGCGACAGGCTTTGCGCAGGCACGCGTAGCGGAGGCGGAACGGGACGCGGGAGCGGCGACGATGCGGCCTCGCCGCCCCGTATTCCCGTCAATCCGACCGCGGCGCCTGTGGTAGCCAAGCCTTGCGGAAAACGTCGACGATCCACGCGATGAACCTCTTCGCAGACGGCATGCCGTCACGCGCGCAGCAAAGACATGAAAATGGCCCGTGCACGTCTTGGGGAGGAGGGTACCGGCGTGTTACCCGGTAGAGGCGGCGTCGTGCACGGGCCCATTGGGATGGTGCGACTGCCGCAAGGGGAGGTCTTGGTGAAATACCGCGGCTTGCATGCGGATTTGTGCATAGTTGGCATGGCCGTAGATGGGGCGAGGAGACCGCGAACCCCAACGTGCTCGCAGCACGGTCATGCGAAGTGGGGTTCGGCTGCGCTTCGCTCCCACCTACGATGCGGATTCGCGCACACCCGTCATGGCATCACCGGATGCGCCCAAGCGACTGTGATGGCGCCCATAGCTGACATACACCACCAGGCCCACGAGCAGCCACAAGCCGAAGCGCCAGTACGTGATGGTAGGCAAGCCCCAGATCAGCCAGCAGGAAAAGCCCACGCCGATGATCGGCACCAGCGGCACCAGTGGCGTGCGGAAAGGGCGTTCCAGGTCGGGTTGGCGCCAGCGCAGCACAGCCACTGCCGTGCAGATCACGATAAAGGCGCTGAGCACGCCGATGTTGACCAGCTTGGCGAGCTCATCCAGCGGAAACAGGCCGGACGCGATCGCGGTGACGGCACCAAGCAGAAAGGTGGTTCGATGCGGTGTATGCCAGCGCGGATGCACCTTGGCGAACCAGCCCGGCAGCAGGCCATCGCGCGATAACGCGAACCAGATCCGCGCACCGGCAAGCAGGTTGGCGAAGATCACGCTGGTGATGCCACAGATCGATGCCAGCGAGATCGCCACCATCACTTGCGGCATGCCGATGGCGCTGAATGCGCTCGCCACGGGCGCGGGCGTGTTCAGTGTGGTGTACGGCACGATGCCGGTGAGCACCAGGCAGATGGCGAAATAAAGCAGCATCGCAATGCCCAGCGACAACAGTACCGCGCGGGGCAGGTCGCGTTGCGGATTACGCGATTCCTCCGCGGCCGTGGTGAGCATGTCGTAACCGAACACAGCGAAGAACACTACCGCGGCACCGGTCACTACGCCGTGCACGCCGAATGGCATGAAAGGATGCCAGCGCTCGGGTTTGACGTAGGCGACGCCAGCCACCACGATGCCCGCGGCAGCGGCGATCTTGATTGCCACGATGGTGGTGTTGAACCGCGCACCCCACTGCATGCGCATGGCCAGCAAGGCAGTGATCGCTATCGACACCACCACGGCAGGCAGGTTGAACAGGCGTCCCGGCGCGCTGCCGTAAGCGCCTTGCGCCCAGACCGGCAGCGGGATGCCGGCCGCATCCAGCAGCGCTTGTACGTAACCGGACCAGCCCACCGCGACGACGGCGGCGATCAAGGCGTATTCCAGCAGCAGATCCCAGCCGATCACCCAGCCGGCAAATTCGCCGAGCACGGCATAGCCATACGTGTATGCACTGCCGGAGACGGGAATGAGTCCGGAGAACTCCGCATAGCACAGTGCCGCGGCAGCGCTGGCGATGCCCGCGAGCAGGAACGAGAGCACCACGGCTGGCCCGGCTTGCGTGGCGGCCACGGTGCCGGTCAATACGAAGATGCCGACGCCGATGATGCCGCCCAGACCGATCGCGGTGAGTTGCCATAAACCGAGTACGCGACGCAGTCCGCTGCGTTCGCCGGTTTCCTGTTGCATGGCTGCGACGGATTTGCGGCGGATCATGTCGGTGATCAGGCTCATACCATGTGTCCCCTTGCCAGACGGTCATTCCGGCTTTCGCCTGAATGACGAGCGTGAAGTGTCGAATGGACATCGACGTTACGGCTGCTGCGCATACGGCGACTTTCCACCGTCGGCGATGAACTGATCGATCCGCTTGTGCAGCACAGGCAGCGGCACCGACCCCGTCGACAGCACCGCGTCATGGAACGCGCGGATATCGAATTTGTCCCCCAGCGCCTGTTCCGCCCGCGCACGGTCCTGGCGTATCTCAAGCTCGCCGAGGTAATACGACAAGGCTTGTCCTGGCCATGCGATATAGCGATCCACCTCGGTATCGATTTCGTGCTCGGCCAGCGCGGTGTTCTGGCGCAGATATTCGCGGGCCTGTTCGCGCGTCCAGTGCATATGGTGCAAGCCGGTATCCACCACCAACCGCGCCGCGCGCCAGGCCTGGTAGCTGAGGTAACCGAATTGATCGTACGGCGTCTTGTACATGCCCATCTCCTGGCCCAGGTATTCGCAATACAAGGCCCAGCCTTCGCCATAAGCCGAGATGTAGGTGTAGCGGCGGAAATCCGGCAGCCCCTTCAGTTCGGCGGCGAGCGGCATCTGCAGCGCGTGGCCGGGCGAGGACTCGTGCAAGGTGAGCGCGGGCAGCGAATAAAGCGGGCGCGAGGGCAGGTCGTAGGTATTGACCAGATAAATGCCGGGGCCGCCGCGGCCGCCGGTATAGATCGGCGCGAGATCCGCCGGCACCGGCTTGATCGTAAAGCGCCGTCGCGGCAGGCGGCCGATGTAATTCCCGACCACGCCATCGACTTCCTTGGCAATCCATGCCGCATCTTTTAGAAGTTCATCCGGCGTCTTCGCATAAAAGCGCGGGTCGGTGCGCAGGAATTTCAAGAAGTCGGCGAAGCTGCCCTTGAAACCGGTCTGCTTGATGGTGGCCAGCATCTGTTGATGGATGCTGGCCATTTCCTTCAGGCCCAATGCGTGAATGTCATCGGGACTCATATCCAGCGTGGTGAATTCGCGAATCCGCGCCCGATAGAACGCCTTGCCGTCCGGTAAATCCACCGCCGCGGTGGTGGTGCGCGCATGCGGAAAATAATCGTTGTGCATGAACGTGAGCAGCTTGGCGTAGGCGGGAATCACATCCTGCTGGATCGCCGCCAACGCCTGTTTGCGCAAGGCGTCTTGTTGTACGGCGGGAATGGTCGCCGGCATCTGCTTGAAGGGCGTGTAGAACAGGTTTTGCTCGCCCTGCGCATCGGCCACAGCGGAAATCGATTGATCGCGTCCTTCCAGAATGATTTTCGGTTGGGTGAAACCGCGCGCCAGGCCCAGGCGCATGTTGGCGATTTCATCGTCGAAGTAGCGCGGTATGTCGTGCAGCTTGCCCAGGTAGTTTTGATAATCCTTGACCGTGACGAAGTTGCCGCGGGCGCTGAAGCCCAAGTCGCTCCAGAATGCGGAGTCGGCGTTGAACGGCATCTGCCAGGTCTTGAATTGCTGGTTGGCCAGCAGTGTTTCGATCTGCTGCTGGTAGACCTCGTAGTTGAGCTGGTCTTCCTGGCTTAGTTTTGACTCCGGGATCGCCTTGAGCTGCGTAAGTACGTCGGACCAATAGCGTTCGCGCATTGCCTGCGTGGCGGCGTCCACTTTGGGCAGGTGAGCGGAGGCTTTGCCGTTGCTGTCTTCGTCATCGCCGCCGGCGTATTGCTGCTGGCGCCATTGCCATTCGCGGGTGTAGAGGGAATGGAAGGCTTGGGTGGGGTTTGGGGTTGATGATTCCGCGTGTGCCGTAACAGATATCGCTGCGATGCTGCAGGCGAGCAGAAGTGTCTTTGCTCGCAGTCTCCAGGCGTGCAGTGAAAGCATGTACTCCCTCACAGCCGTCATTCCCGCGAATGCGGGAATCCATTGTCGCTCTTGCATCGGAGCAAGATGGATTGACCTGCATTCGCTGTTGAAAAGCGCCGCCGCTTTCGCGGGAATGACGGCCGTCGAGGTAGCTTTCATCATTACGAATGTCCTCAGGTACGGAAAGTCGCTAGGCCCGGCCTTCGCCAGGGCGACGCGGTATTCGAGCCTTCCTAGCCGATATCGGCATCCGTCCAACGCCCATCCACCAGGCGCTGCACGCCGCCCGGATTGCGATTGCGCAATTCCACCGGCAGCAGCGCTTCGGGCACATTGTCGTAGCTGTGCAACGCGCTGAAGCGCCGAATCGAGGCTGGCATGCCTACCGAGGTGAAGCCAGGATTGCTGGTGCTCGGATACGGCCCGCCATGGTTCATCGCGGCGCTTACCGCCACACCGGTCGGCATCTTGTTGGCGATCAGTCGGCCCACCTTGTTGCGCAGGACTGGTGCGAGCGCTTGCCACGCGTCATCGTCGCCGCCATCGGTCGAGCGATAGATCGTGCCGGTGAGATTGCCTTCGAACGATGCGGCGATACGCTGCATGCTCGCCAGATTTTTCGCGCGGATGATCAGGCTGACCGGACCGAAGGCTTCGCCCTGCAAGCTTTCCGCATGAGCGAGGAAGGTTTCGCCGTCCACGTTGAGCAAGGTCGGCTGGAAGCGATAGCCCTCGCCCACGCCACCACCCGTGAGTGCTTGCGCCCCTGCGGCACGTAAGTCATTCACTGCGCGGGCAAGGTTTTGCTGCACGCCGCGCGAGAACAGCACTTTGGGATCAGCCTCGGCAAACAGTTTCTTTGCTGCGGTTACGAACGCGTCGCCATGCTCGCCTTCAGGTGCGATCACCACACCAGGATTGGTGCAGAATTGCCCGCTGCCCATCGTGCATGATGCGAAGAATTCCTGCGCCAGCGCATCGCCGCGTTCGGCCAGTGCGCCCGGCAGCAGGAATACCGGATTGACGCTGGAAAGCTCTGCATGGATCGGCACGCCAGCCTTGTCCGCGGCCGCTTTCAGTGCGAGACCACCGTTGCGGCTGCCGGTAAAGCCGATCGCGCCAAGGCGCGCATCGCCCGCCCAGGCAAGGCCAAGCGCGTTATCGAAGTGATACAGCATCTGCACCGCCGCAGCCGGCAAGCCTGCTTCGAGCAAGGCTAGGTGCGCCAGTTGCGCCAGGCGCTGGCTGGTGGCCGGATGCGAAGGATGCGCTTTGGCGATCACCGGATTGCGCGCGGCGATCGCCGAGGCGAAATCGCTGCCGGCGATGGCGTTGAACGCGAACGGGAAATTGTTCGGGCCGAACACCAGCACCGGTTTGCCAAGTGGTGCTCGATGCGCACGCAGGCCGGCCTGCGTGTCGATCACCGGATCGGTCCAGGCGTAGCCGCGCACGGCTTGCGCAGCAAGGCGCAACTGGTTGCTGGTGCGCGACAATTCCACCGAACGCAGGCGCGGCTCCACTGGCAAAGCCGTTTCCGCATGCGCCAACGCGACCAGGCAATCGCCGTCGGCATCGATGGCCGTCGCGTAGCGCTCCAGGAAGTCGGCAATTTGCGTGGGAGATGACGCACGCAAGGCATCCGCTGCATCGATGGCAGCGCGCATGGCCGCTTCGATATCGGCATCGCCGCTGATGGGGAACGCGGGGCCGATTGCTTCGGCACGCGCGGGATCTTCGGCGCGGAAACTGCCGTGCGCATCCAGCGATGCGCACCAGCGTCCGCCGATCAGTACGTGTTCGAGCGTACTCATATCAGCATGCTCACTATCAAAGGACGGGCTTGTTTGCGATGGCATGATCGATGACCTTCAACGCCATCTCGCGTTCGGCGCCGGCCACCGGCAAACGCGGTGCGCGCACGCGTTCGCTGCCCATGCCGGTTTTTTCCTGCACCAGCTTGATCAGCTGTACGAAGGTCGGCACGGTGTCCAGGCGCAGCAGCGGCAGGAACCACTTGTACAGCGCCTCGGCCGCCTTCGGGCCGCCGTCGCGCGCGAGTTCATACAACTTTACCGATTCTTTCGGATACGCATTCACCAGGCCGGCGATCCAGCCCACCGCGCCCATCGCCACGCCTTCGACGATGGCATCGTCCATGCCGACCAGCAGTTGCAGGCGATCGCCGAGCAAGGCGCGGATGCCGGCGAAGCGGCGCACGTCGCCGGAGGATTCCTTCACCGCTTGCAGGTTGGGAAATTCCTGGGCGAGTTCGGCGATCTGCGCAGGCGAGAAATCGGTCTTGTAGGCCACCGGGTTGTTGTAAAGCATGCACGGCAAGTCGGTGGCGGCGATGATGGCGCGCACGTGCGCGCCCATTTCGCGCCAATCGGTGGAATACACATACGGCGGCAGCACCATCAGGCCGCCGCAGCCGATCGCCTTGGCCTCCTTGGCCAGCTTTACCGCTTCGCGCGTGGAGAGCGAGGCGATGCCGGGAATGACCGGCGCGCGGCCGTCCAGTGCTTTCACCAGCGTGCGCAGGATGTCGAGCTTTTCGTCGAAGCTCAGCGTGGCCGCTTCGCCCAGCGAACCGAGCGGCACGATGCCACGGCAGCCGGCATCGATCATTTGCTTCGCATGCGTGGCAAGAAACGCGTGATCGACCTGGTCGTCGGCGGTGAATGGCGTAGTGATGGCGGGTAGAACGCCATGCCACATGGTTGCGTTGCTCATGAGATGGATCCTTCAGGGTCGGAGGGAGAAGCGAATTCGCCCAGCGTCGCGAGCCGGGCGGGAAACAGGGGCGGGCGTTGCCCGCTGCGTGGAAACAGGCCGAGTTCGGCGAGCGCGGTGCCGCAGACGCGGCCCTGGCAGGCGCCCATGCCGCAGCGCGTGGCGAGCTTGGCGTTGCGCGCGTCGTCGTAATCCTTGAGTGCTTGCAGCGGGACGTCTTCGCAGCGGCAGATGAGGGTGTCCGGTTCCGCCAGGTCGTGGATGTACGGATCGAGTTTGAAATGCTCGCGCAACGCGATGGCGAACTTGCGTGCGTGGCGTCGTTGCTGCAGCAGCGTGGCACCCACGGCGCCACCGGTAGCTGCGATGCCTGCGATGCGGCCTTCCACCCAGGCGCAGTCGCGCCCGCCGATGCCGCACAGTTCACCGGCGGCATAAATGTTGGCGACGCTGGTGCGTTGCGCGGCATCCACCTGTACGCAGGGATGCGCGCCCTCTTGCCTCATCGCGCAACCGAGCATGTGCGCAAGTTCCACGTTGGGCACCAGGCCGTGACCGATGGCGAGCTGATCGCATGCGATGCGTTGGATGCCGTGCGGGCCATCGACTTCGATACATTCCAGTGCGAGCTCGCCGAGTGCGCGCGTGACGATGCTGCCGTAGCGATAGGGGATGCCTGCCAGCTGGCTGCGCAGCAGCGCCGCTTGCAGCGCTTTGCCGGGCCAGCGCCATAGCTCGCGCGCAAAGGCGTGCACGGCGGTTTGCTTCGCTTGTTCGTAAATGCCCAGTACGTTCGCACCGTGCCGCCTGGCCGTGACGGCAGCGGCAAACAGCAACGGACCGCTGCCTGCGATGACCACGCGGCGTCCGTCGAGCGGCCAGCCTTGCTTGGCCAGGGCCTGCAAGCCGCCGGCACCGGTGACGCCGGGCAAGGTCCAGCCTGGGAAGGGCAGCAGCAGTTCGCGCGCGCCGGTGGCAAGGATCAACGCGCCATAGGCGATGCGCAGGCCTTGCCGTTGGTTTTGCAGCAGCAGTTCGCTGGATTCGGCCGCGATCACTTGCGTCTGCGGCATCCACGTGATGTCGGGATGGCTTATCAGTTTGGCGATGACGCGTTGCGCGCGCTGCGGCCAGCCGTATTGGACGTCCTTGCGCCAGACCTGGCCGCCGGCTGTGGCCTGGGCATCCAGCCAGGCCACGCGCGCTTTTTGCGCGAGCGCGGCTTCTGCAGCAGCCAGGCCGGCCGGCCCGGCACCCACGATCACGATGTCGTAGCGCTCAGCCATCGGTGACCACCTGCATGCCATCGCGCACCGGCGTCATGCATGCGCGCTGTTGCGCCACACCGTCGATGCGTACGCGGCATTCGAAACAGATGCCCATCCCGCAAAACGCTGCGCGCGCTTGCCCGCTCACCGAACGGCGGAACGGATGCGATAGTCGCGCAATCGCCGCCGCCACGCTGATGCCTTCCGGCACGTCGAGCGCTTGCCCGTCGATTTCAAGGCGTACCTGCGTCATGCGCATGCCACCGCGCGGGCCGGATCGTAAGGGCGTGGATCGATCGCCGTGCTGCGACCCAGATATTGGTCGATCACCAGCCGCGCGCTGCCCAGCGACGTGGTGATGCCCAAGCCTTCGTGACCGGCGGCAACCCAGGTATTGGCATTGTCCGGCATGCGGCCCAGGTACGGCAGGCCGTCGGCGCTCACCGGGCGAAAGCCGGTCCAGATGCGCAAGGCATCCAGTTGGCGCAATCCCGGCAGGTAGCGGAAGGTTCGTTCCAGCATGCGCCGTACCATCGGCATGGATGCTTCCGGCGTGCTGCTGCTGTACTCGCGCGATGAACCGATCAGGATCTGCCCGGTCGGGCGCGGCTGCACGTTGAAGGCGACACTGCTGTCCGCATCGCCGTGCGCGCTGTCGGCGTAACCGAGTTCCAACAGTTGATGATGGATCAGGCCGGGATAGCGATCGGTGATCACCAGATGCCCCTTGCGCGCACGCATCGGCAATGGCGGCAACAGCTGCGCCAGCGCGCAACCGGTGGCGACCAGCACGGCACCGGCCAAGCCGGTTCGGTCGTCCAGCTGCACACCTTGGTCGGTGATGGCGGTGACGCGTTGTGCATACAGCATCGCCCCCCGCGCGCGCGCGCGATCAAGCAGATGCCGCGCCATGCCGGGCGGATACACCACCGCTTCGCGCGGTACGCGCATGCCGCCGCGCAAGCCGGGAGCAAGCGCCGGTTCCAGGCGATAGAGCTGATCGCTGTCGATCAGTTCGGCGTGCACGCCGACAGCGGCAAGACGCGCGATCTTTTGTGGAATATGCGCGTACTCGGCCTCGCTGCTGGCCACCCACAAAGTGCCGCAGCGGTCGTATTCGATCTGCTCGACATGGGTGAAGTCTTCCCACAAGCCCAGGGAGTAATTCGCCAGCGCCAATTCGGCAGGATCGTCATCCATCGCCACCAGGTGACCCATCGCCGCAGCGGTGGCGCCGCCACCGATCGGGCCGGGTTCGACGATCGCCACGCGCAGGCCCTGCTCGCTGGCGTAGTCCGCGCAGGCAGTGCCGACGATGCCCGCGCCGACAATGATCAGGTCGTAACTCTTCACGCCGTACCGATACCCTGAGCTCCAATACCCCAGGCGAGCGGATCGTTTGCATCGTCGATCAGCAATTGACCGCGCGCCGTGACGTGGGCGCTGCCGGTGATCCGCGGCAGCACGCCGCGTGTGCCCGGCATGTACTGCGCCTCGAACACGCTGTCGAGAATGCCGGCCTGGCGCCACACCTGGCCAGGTGCGAGCTTGCCGTCGGCCGCCAGGCAGGCGACCTTGGCGCTGGTGCCGGTGCCGCAGGGTGAGCGGTCGTAGGCAAGGCCGGGACACAACACGAAGTTGCGCGCGTCGGCATCGTCTTGCGTGGCCGGCCCGTTGATTTCGATATGGTCGATCTCGCCATCGGCGCCGCGGATATTGGCCGCTTCCAGCGCCAGGCGAATCGCCTCGGTGTACACCGTCAACGCGCGCTGGTTGGCCAGCGTGAGCGGCAGCGGCGTGTCGTTGCTGATGAAGAACCAGTTGCCGCCCCAGGCGACGTCGCCTTTCACCTTGCCGTAGCCGGGTACGTCCAGTTCGACGTCTTTGGCGTGGCGATAGCTTTCGACGTTGTCGATCGACACGCGGCCATCGTCATGCAACTGGATGCCGACCATGCCGACCGGTGTTTCGAGCTTGTGCTGGCCGGGTGCGATGCGCCCGAGATGATGCAGCGTGCGGATCAGCCCGATGGTGCCGTGGCCGCACATGCCCAGGTAGCCGACGTTGTTGAAATAGATCACCCCGGCACACGCCGATGGATCGGTCGGCTGCAACAGCAATGCGCCGACCATGGTGTCCGAGCCGCGCGGCTCGCAGGCAATCGCCTGGCGCCAATGGTCATGGCGATCGCGGAACAGGTCGCGGCGCTGGGCCAGCGAGCCGTTGCCAAGATCCGGAAAGCCGGCGAGCACGACCCGGGTAGGTTCGCCGCCGGTATGGGAGTCGATGAAGTCGATGGTATGCATGGATCCATCTTGGTCGTTGTGCGTTGCGAGCGTCTAGAAGAGCTTGCGGAAGGGGAATGCGGAATTCCGCACAAACATGATGCGAGGGAAGGGGTAATGGATGCTGTCAGGATCGGCATGTAATCGATCCAATGGCCACTTGGTGGCAATGCCGGGCGCTGCATATTTGCGGGCTCTTCGTAGATACCGTCTTGCCCGTCAAGCCTTAGCCATCCAATCAGGTGCATAAGGTTGGCCAGATCGAACAACGCCGAAACACAAGTGCACCAACTTACGCATGGCCGCGCCGATGGCGGCCATCTTTTTCATGCCGCGTGCAAGCAAGCGCTCATACAACGCCTTGACGTGCGGATTGCATCGCTTGGCGACCACTGCAGGCATGAAGAGCAGGCCACGGACGTGCGGCGGCCCTGCTTTAGAAAGCCGAGCAGGCGCACGCACGGAGGTGCCCGATGTCCACTCCACAGGAATCAACCCCAGGTAAGCCGCCAACTGTTCGGCCGATTTAAAGCGTGCGTCGCCCAAGAGGGCCGTGAAGCGATCCGCCACTCGATCGCCCACACCGGGAATCGTCAGCAACAAGGCATGCTTATCGCGCAGATCCGGGTCGTTATCGATGTGCTGGGAGATGGCTTTGTGCAGCTGCCGTAGCTGTTCTTGGAGATGCTGGAGGTTGGCGCGGATGGAGGCGAGCACCGCTTCGGGGGCCTTACTCAGCAAGGCCTGATCCAGGCGGTTTTCCTCGCGCTGGACCTCCTGCGCTAAAGCCTCACGTCGCGCCAGCAGCGCATGTAAGTGACGAACGGCGGCGCTAGGCGGCTGCCAAGCCTCCGGCTGACGCTCTCGGCCGAAGCGCGCGAGCATGAGGGCATCCGTGGCGTCATTCTTACTGAGCACGCCCAGACTTTGAACATAACGGCGCAGATGCAGCGGATTGACTAACGATACTCGGATGCCGGCATCGCTTAAGGCCAACGCCGCCGCCTCGTGATAGACCCCGGTGGGCTCCATCACCACGTGGACCTGGGCCGCGTGGATGCCTTGCTTGGTCAACCAGGCGAGTAAGGCCTTGATCCCCGCAGGAGTGTTCTCAAGTGATTTGGACTTACGTTTGCCCGCCTGCGTCTTCAGCAGCAAGCAGTCGAGTTTGGCTTTGGAAACATCAATACCAAGATAGAAATCCATGAATACCTCTGGCTTTACCTGACATCAACCGTCACACCCATTTGCCTTGTACATACAGGGTCATTGCCCTTGGATACCGTCCCATGTTGATGAGGTGTGCAGGGGGATCGAGGGCTTTATCTACGCCGCAAGGTTGGCCCTTAAGGCTGGGAGCAAGCTTCCTCGACCCATGTGGCGGTAGCTAACCGTCACGGAAGGCAAGATACAAGGCTGGGATGAAATCCCAGCATGTGTCCTGATTGGCGCAGTGTTTCAGCTGGACCGGTCGCTTCATATATCGTCACCCCGGCGAAAGCCGGGGCCCAGCGACTTTAAAGCGAAAGACACTGGGCCCCGGCCTTCGCCGGGGTGACGATATATGAAGCGACCGGTTTGGTTCATACACAACGTCGCCGTCTCAGCCCCCTTGGCCCCTCCTGCGCTTGGCCTCCGGCCCGATTTGTGCTTGTCTAGCGGGCTCTGCCGGCCGGCGTTGAAGGAAGTCGATAGGTGCTGCTGCTGCA
Organism: Dyella sp.; assembly: GCF_036746095.1. Classification (NCBI taxonomy): domain Bacteria; kingdom Pseudomonadati; phylum Pseudomonadota; class Gammaproteobacteria; order Lysobacterales; family Rhodanobacteraceae; genus Dyella; species Dyella sp. The sequence continues at coordinate 46,529 of NZ_DAIOEU010000012.1, read as the reverse complement.
AACGAATCCCTTTCCCCGCACGATCGAGGCGCCTTCCATCGCTGGAGGCGAACCGGCCACGCGCGGCAAGGGGGCCACGAACCGGCAGGATGTGACCGAGCGGGTCTACCTGTGCGCGCCGGCTGCATTCCGGGCGCGACGCCTGGGCGGTGGCGGCCAGAAGATCGTGATCGCAGCGCCTTGCGGTTGGGCGGCACAACGGCGCATTGCGCAGCGTCACCAGCGCCATGCCGCCGGTTTCTCCGGACTGGGTGCGTTGCCGACATGGCAGGCGACATTCTCGTTCAGGACGCCGCCGTGGCTGCCGATCGTCAAGCAGCAGGCCCAGGCGTATCGCGTGCCGATCATCGGCGGCTTGGGGGTAGTGGCGGGAACGGCCGCGGTAGCGATCGGCATGCATGCCTGGCATGCACCTGCGCGCACACCGCTTGCACTGAAACCCGCAAGCGTTGCCAAACCGCTGATTGCTGCAGCACCCATGTCATCGCGAGCACTGTTTGCCCATGTGACGGGCGATGTCGTAAATGTGTCGCCGCGCCGAATCGCATTGAACAAATCCGCACCAACACCGACCACCACGCTGGGCCTTGCCAGCGACGGCACCATCGTGGTGGTGGCGGAACCGCGCGCCGTGCGCGCCGGCAGTTTCAATCTGGACATCACCTCGCCGGGCAGCCTGTGGGCGAAGGCCGGTGCGCGCTATCGCATCGATCCGGTGCTGATCTACGCCGTGGCGCTGGTGGAAACGCGCGGCACGCAACCGGATGGTTCGGTGGCGCCCAGCCCGTGGGTGGTGCGCATCAACGGCCATTTGCACATCGGCTCGCGCGCGGACACCGAACACGCCATCGAGCTGGCGCATCTGCTGGCCGCGCCAGTGCAAGACGTCGGCATCATGCAGGTGTACTACCCCGTACATCGCGATCTGGAGCCCGATCCGATCGCCTTGCTCAATCCGGTGCGCAACATCGAAATCGGCACGCGCCTGCTGCGCAAGGCGATGAACGAAAGCAAGGACCCCGTGCTGCGCATCGGCTACTACCACAGCCATGACGCCACGCTGGCGCGCGGTTACGGCGAGCTGGTGCTGGGTGTGTACAAGGAATTGAAGCTGGCGACGAGGCGCTCGCCTTCGCAAGCGGTGGCATTGGCGTCCGCAAAGGCCGATGTCACGCGCGTTGCCCCGTAGATTCAACCATTGCGTTGAGTCAGTCCCCTCTCCCCTCCGGGGCGAGGGTTAGGGTGAGGGGTTGGGCTTGCCGAAAACGAGTCATCGCGCGTTGGTTTGCTTTTTTGAGCCTCGCACGCAACTAACTCTCCGCGAGATTCGCCCTCACCCCAACCCTCTCCCCAGAAGGGAGAGGAGCTGTTTCCCGGATGCGGCACGTTGCTCGTCAATTGATTAAAAGAAATGCCCACAAAGAACCCGCCAAGCGCGGGTTTTTTATGCCCACCGCAAATTTGTGCCTGATTCTGCATCCAGGCCGACGCAATTGCTCTAGCTAACAAAAACTAAAAGTAAATAAATGGAGCTGCCTTTCTTTGCGAAAGGCTTCAATCAAAAACAGCCAAGCATTTTCGAGCAGGCCCATTATTCGAGAGGGGAGGGGTTTATGTTGAACCACGATACGTGGCGGCGCGGTTGTGCCGGTCGCAACGGTATGCAGCGCTTTCCAGAAAACGTACGGCGCAAGCGCCTTGCGTTGTGCACGATGGCCGCATTGGCCATCGCCGGCAGTTATTACGCCGCACCGAGCTATGCCCAGAACATCACGGGTGGATTGCATGGCACGGCGGCGCCAGGCGCGACGATCCTGGTGACGTCGCCATCCCAGGGTTTCAGCAAGACGTTGGCGGCAGACAGCAAAGGCGATTACAACCTCAGCCAGCTCAATCCCGGCACGTATGTCGTCACGGTGAGCAGGGGCGGGAGCGAGATCGGCAGCGCGTCGGTGCAGGTGAAGCCGAACATTACGGCGACGGTGCCGGGACTCGGCGCAGCGACATCGAGCGGGCAGGTGACGTCGCTCGGCACGATCACCGTTTCAGCAGCCTCGTTGCTGACGGTCACCACGCCGATCGATGTCACCACACCCGAATTGATCAACAACTACAGCGCGGAACTGACCCACGACCTGCCGATCGACCAGAACAATCTGTATAGCGTGTATGCGCTGCAATCCAGCGCGAAGAGTTTCGGCGGCCACTACCAGGTGAACGGCGCCAGCGTGGCCGAGAACCGCACCTACTTCAACGAATTCGACACCAACTACGACGTTACCGGACTTTCCGGCATTACGTTTCCGCAGGATGCGGTGGCCGATACGCAGCTGATCAACGGCAGCGGCGGCCTGGCATGGACCAGCACCACCGGGGGCATCATCTCGGCCACGCTGAAGCAGGGCAGCAACGATTTCCACGCCGGCTATACCGCTACCTTCACACCGCCTACGTCGGGCTGGCTCAATCCGCAGGGCCATGACGCCACCTATCTTTCGCCCAGTGGGAATCGGACGTACTCGTTGTATCAATCCGCCAATCACATCGGTTCGCAACTCACGCAGGACATCTGGGCCTCCGGCGCGATCATCAAGGACAAGCTGTTCTTCTTCGCGCTGCTGGGCAATACGCCATCGTTGTCGAGATCGTGGACGTACGGTTCCAACACGGCTACCGCATATGCGAGCCGCGACAAGAACGCGATGGTCAACCTCACCTGGAACATCACCACCAATCAAAGCTTGAACGTGGCGGCTGCGAAGGACTGGGCGACGTCGTCGAGCAATCTCTATCAACTGGCGCAGTCTTATCAGCCCTTATCGCTCACCGGCGAACCAAGCTGGTCCGGCGATGCGCACACGCAAAAGCTGTTGATCGGCAACTATCACTGGCGTATCACCGATGACCTCACGCTGCGCGTGATGGGCGGCTACACGCGGCTGGACGTGCCCTCGTTCGATGCTTCCGGCCCCGATGCGCCCTACGTGAGCATCTACGACTACAACACCAACAACACGTCGTACTACGGACCCAGTTCGTACAATGCGCCGAATGATTACTACTACGCCCGCCACGGCTACAAGGCGGACCTCAACTGGACCATCGGCGATCACACCATCACCATCGGCGGCGACCGCTATTTCAACAACTTCCACTTCGTGCCGTATTGGCGGCCGGACTGGGGCTATACGCTCAATGATCCGTCGAGCAGTTTGCAGAATGGCTCGCCGGTACCGCCGGGCGGCAACTACGTCGAATTCTGGAAAGGCTATTTCGGCGGCAATTTCGGCAGCGTGGAAGCCGGCGCTTATCTCTATGACACCTGGAAAGTTACCGACACGGTGGTGCTGACGGGCGGCGTGCGCTGGGATCACATGCTCAGCAACGAAGCGGGTGGCAATCCCTTCCTCAACCTGTACCTGCTTTCGCCGCGCATCGGTGCGGCGTGGGATGTGCACGGTGACAGCTCGCTGAAGCTTGGCCTCAACTATGGCGTGTACACCTTGCCGATGCCTTCGGGGCTGAACTATTTCGTGGGCGGCGCCAACTACATCTCCGGCACTTACTACACCTACACGGGGATGGATCCGACTACTCATGCGCCGCTGGGCCTGACGCAGATCGGCAATCCGGTGGTCTACGAAAACGGGGCGGTGCCCAATCCCGTCGCGCTGTCGAGCCGTAATTTGAAGAACACCTCGCAGCGCAATTTCCAGCTGTACGCGCAGCAGCAACTGACGCCGTCATGGTCATTGCTCGGCCAGTTCGACATGAACCGCTTGACCCACATCGTCGACTTCATCAGCGACTCAGCCGGGCAGGTCAGCAACTACGTGCGCGCGCATGGTTATCCGAACTATGCAGGGCTCGGTACCGGTGGCATGTTGTTCAATCCCGGCCGGGATATCGTGCTGACGGATTACCTCAATGGCGGCAACCAGCTTGCCAGCATCGTGATTCCCAATACGTATCTCGGCGTGCCGAAGGCGAAGCGCACTAACTACGATCTGAATTTCCAGCTCGAGCATGCCCGGTCGGAGCAGGAGCCGTATTACCTGTCGATCAACTACACCTGGGCGCATGCCTACGGCAATGAAGACGGCTATTCCAGCGAGTCGCGCGTGATCTACGGCGATGCAACCAGTTCCAGCGTGCTGCAGACGGCCGGGCGTAGCGGCAACTTCAATTATCCGGAGTTGATTCCCGGTTCGTCCGGACCGCTGGCGTCGGACATTCGGCACCGGTTGGTCGTCTCCGGCATCTACTATTGGCAAAGCGGATGGCGCGTGTCTTCGCTGTTGAGTGCACAGACGGGCGCACCTTACGGCTGCTTCGGCACCTATCCCAACGCGGCGGCGGTGCAGGCAAACCCGAGCCTCGCGTCGGTCACGCACTATTGCAACGGCATGCTGGTGCCACTGAACGGCTTGGGCCGCTATCCCTTCAGCTGGCAATGGGATCTTGGTGTGGGTTATGCGTGGGCGATGGCGGGCCAGCACAAGCTGGACCTCAGCTTGAACATCACCAATGTGACCAATCGCCAGAGTGTGCACACGCGTTACGTGTCGGCGGATACCGGCAACTTCGGCAGCAATGGTTTGCCGACGCCTGATCCGAGTTTTCTTACCGTCACGGCGTTGCAGGCGCCGCGTGCGACCAATTTGGTGGTGCGTTATACGTTTTGATGGTGAGCGGCTTAAGCCCCTCTCCCACAGGGAGAGGGGCCTGCAACGTCCGTCAGTTCACACCCGGTCCGATGTTCTTCTCCAAAAACGCCTGCACATGGTTGTACATATCCACGAGGTTCTTCTCGTTGTAGAAGCCATGCCCCTCGTCCGGCTTGGTCAACCACTCGTACGGTTTGTGCGCGGCATCCAGCGCGGCACGCATCGCTTTGGCCTGGGCGAAGGGCGCGCGCTGGTCTTCTTCGCCATGGATCAGCAGCACGGGAACGTCGATCTTGTCGGCCAGCTTGTCCGGTGAATTGGCGGCCAGTTCGCCGGGGTCCTTGCCGATCGCCTGTTCCAGGTAATTCCTGCCGGACTTTCTATCCTTGATGTCACCCTTGTCGTACATCATCGCCAGATCGTAGATGCCGGCATAGCCGATGGCGCATTTGAACAGGCCGGGTGCGCGAATCACCGTCATCATCGCCGAGTAGCCGCCAAAGCTGCCACCGAACACGCAGACGCGCTTGGGATCGGCGTAGTGCTGTGTTTCCGCCCACTTCACGCCATCGATCAGGTCCTGCTGGATGCGTGTGCCCCATTTGCCGTAGCCAGAGTCGACAAAGCCGGGGCCGCGGCCGGCCGATCCACGAAAGTTGACTTGCAATACCAGGTATCCGCGGCTGGCAAGAAATTGCGCGTCGTCATCGAAAAACCAGGTGTCCTTGATGTCGAAGGGACCGCCATGCGGCAACAACACCATCGGCAGGTCGTTCATCGAACCGCCCGCAGGCACCGTAAGAATGGCTTCGAGCGGCGTGCCGTCACTGGCGATGAAGCGCATGGGTAAGCGTGCCGCCATCTTGCTGGGATCGATGCCGGTGTTTTCATCGAACAGCTTCTGGATTTTCATGTGCTTGATGTCGAACAGGTAATAGGCGCCGGGATTGCGGTCACTGCTTACCTCGAACACCAGCATGCTGCCGTCTTCGCTCAAGCTTGAGAAGTTGACGAATTCACCGGGAAATTTCTGGCTTATGCCCTGATAGAACTTGGCCAGCGGCTGATTCGCATCAAAGATGGTTTCCTTGGGAATGCCAGAAGCGGCTGAAGCGGCAAAAGGGGCACGTTGCGGTGTCCATTGAATGTAGTCGATGCTGCTGAAATCGTCCTTGGTCAGCAATCTGGTCTGGCTGCCATCTGCGGTCGTCTCGACCAGTGCCATCGGGCCGCCTTTCGTGCTCGACAATGCATACAGGTGCTGGCCGTCTTGCGAGAAGGTGATAGGGGCGAAACGGTTGCCGTCGTTGCCATTGGCAAGCTGCGACCAGAGGCTGTTTTGCATGCGGTAGACGACGTAGTGGTTGTTGATGTCCAGGCCTTGCGCGTAGCGCACGTGGCCGCCTGGATCCACGGTGAAGTCCATGTCGCCGGTGTTGATCTCGCCGATCAAGTGGCGAATGCCGTTGTCAGCGTTCACGTCATATAGCGAGGTGTTCTTTTCGTTGTTCCACATGTACGTCTGCATGTAGAAGTGATCGTTGGCTTTGGACGGCCAGCCGGCGACGGTGGCATAGCCATCGTCAGGGCTGTGCTCCAGGCCGCCGCGTCCAGCCTGTCCCCATTCACGGCTGAACATGGGTTGGACCCGCTTGCCCTCCACGTCGGTGGACAGGATTTCGCCCAGCTGTTCGGGGCGGTCGAGCGAGCCGAAGAATTGGGCCAATTCAACCACCAGGCGCTCGGGCCCCACCCATTGGATGTCGTAAGGCATTTGATGCGCAGGCATGCGCAGCAGGCTTTTCGCATGGCTCATGTCATCCAGCTGGTAGATCACCACCGCATGGTCTTCGCCTTGCTCCACCGTCACGGCCAGATACTTGCCATCGGGCGAAAGCCGCGGCATCGAATAGCCGCCGTGATGCGCAAAGGCTTCCACCGGTACCCGATCGCCCGCCGCCGTTGCAGCCGCAGGCAACAACACGCAAAACGCCGCCGCGAGGGCGCGCACTCGTCCGTTCCACATATCCTTAAGTTCCCCCATAAAGATGTTGTCCCGCGCGGCCCACTCCCCCGAGCAGGCGCGCTGGCCGAGTGTAGCCAAGTGGCCGGGGCCGGGGCAGTGTCCTGACGAGTTCATCGTCGGGCCGCTAAACTGCGCGCTTTGGGCTTTATCGGTTACCCCATGACGCAGCCTTTTGTCGTGCACTTCAACCCGATCGCCGTGAAGCTCGGGCCGATCCAGGTCCACTGGTACGGCCTGATGTATCTGCTCGGGTTCCTCGGTGGCTGGCTGCTGGGCGAATACCGCCGCAAGCGCGGGCGCCTGCCGGTCAGCCGCGATGCGCTGGGCGACCTGATGTTCTACATGATGATGGGCATCATCCTGGGCGGGCGCATCTGGTACATGCTGTTCTACTACGCAGACGGCATTCGGTGGATCTGGACCGAGCCGCTGGCGCTGTTCCGCGTGTGGGATGGCGGCATGAGTTTCCACGGCGGCCTGCTCGGCGTGCTGGCGGCAGGGTTGTGGTGGTCGCGCCGGCACAAGCTGCATTTCTTCGATACGGTGGATTTCGTGGCGCCGCTGGTGCCGCTGGGTCTTGGCCTGGGCCGTCTGGGCAACTTCATCAATGGCGAACTGTGGGGCAAGCCGGGCGAAGTGCCGTGGGCGATGATTTTTCCGGGCGCGCGCGATGAAGACGCGGCACTCGCCGCGAACGATCCGCATCTGGCGCAGTTGATGCAGCAGTTCGGCGGGCTGCCGCGCCATCCATCGCAGTTGTACGAGCTGGCCCTGGAAGGCGTGGTGATGTTCGCCGTGTTATGGCTGGTATCGATGAAACCGCGTCCGCGTTATCTCATCTCCGGCTTGTTTGCGCTGATGTACGGTTGCTTCCGTTTTGCCGTGGAATTCGTGCGCGTGCCGGACGTCCAGCTCGGCTATCTGGCATGGGGTTGGCTCACGATGGGGCAGATTCAATCGCTGCCGTTGATCGTGATCGGGATCTTTTTGCTGTGGCTTTCGCACAAGGCGCCGACGTTGCCGCTGGCGAAAGCGGAACCCTCACCATCGGCGTAAGCTTCAGGAGCCTCTGATCTATTCCTACGTACCCGTCACCGCATACAGTGCGGCCCCAACTTTTGAATTGAATGAAGGGGTGACGTCCAGAAGGCCCGCAGGCTGTGCCGCGCGGCTTGCCACGACGGCCAGTCTTCCCTGCGCCACGCACCGCACCCTGCGAGCCTTCTGGACGTCATGCCGGGCACGTAGGAATAGATCAGAGGCTCCTTTATGAAACCGTATCTCGACCTGCTTCGCCACGTGCTGGAACATGGCGCCGAAAAAACCGACCGCACCGGCACCGGCACGCGCAGCGTGTTTGGTTGGCAGATGCGCTTCGATCTCAACCAAGGCTTTCCGCTGGTCACCACCAAAAAGCTGCACCTGAAATCGATCGTGCACGAGCTGATCTGGTTCCTGCAGGGCGATACCAACATCGCCTACTTGAAGGAAAACGGCGTCAGCATCTGGGACGAATGGGCGGACGAACATGGCGATCTCGGTCCGGTGTACGGCAAGCAATGGCGTGCGTGGCCGGCGGGGGATGGCCGCGTGGTGGATCAGATTCGCTGGGTGGTGGAAGAGATCAAGCGCAATCCGGACTCGCGCCGCTTGATCGTCAGCGCGTGGAACGTCGGCGAATTGCCGAAGATGGCACTGATGCCATGTCACGCGTTGTTCCAGTTCTATGTGGCAAACGGCAAGCTGAGTTGCCAGCTGTATCAGCGCTCCGGCGATATTTTCCTCGGCGTACCGTTCAATATCGCCAGCTATGCGTTGCTGACGCACATGGTGGCGCAGGTGTGTGGGCTGGGCGTGGGCGATTTCGTGCACACGCTGGGCGATGCGCATCTGTACAGCAATCATCTGGAGCAGGCGCGCCTGCAATTGACGCGCGAGCCGCGCGCGCTGCCGCGGTTGAAGCTCAATCCGCATGTGCAGTCGATCTTCGATTTCCGCTACGAAGACGTGGTGATCGAGGATTACCACCCCCATCCGGCAATCAAGGCGCCGGTAGCGGTGTAATGCTTTCTCCCCTCTCCCGCAGGGAGAAGGGCCGGGGGTGAGGGCGGGTTTGGGCGAAGCGTGATGGTGGCCCTTGGCGAATTCCTTCTGAATTGATCGTGCCCCCGACCCCTGCCGGAGGGCGGAGTGCTTCCAGCGTGATGATTGGCGTTCGACGGTGGCGTGAAACGCTATAATGAGCGGTCGGCCGGCCAAGCCCCGGCCTTTGTGACAGTCACCGTTTCTTTGGAGCATCCATGGCCATTTCGCTGATCGCCGCCCTCGACGAGAACTTTGCTATTGGTCGCAAGGGCCAGCTCCCCTGGCATTTGCCGGACGATCTGAAATGGTTCAAGCAGCTGACCGTCGGCAAGCACGTGCTGATGGGTTACAACACCGCGGTGTCGATCGGCCGCGCACTGCCCGATCGCGTGAACATGGTGCTGTCCAATCGTCACGAGGCACCGTTTCCCGGCCAGATCACGGTCCGCTCGATCGAAGAGGCGCAGGCCCGCTCCGACGGTACCGGCCTGATGGTGATCGGCGGCGGCCGGGTGTTCCACGATGCGTTGCCGATGGCGCGGCGCCTTTACCTCACCTGGGTAAGCGCGGCGGTCGAGGGTGCCGACACGTTCTTCCCGGGCATCCATTTCACCGATTGGACCGAAGTCAAGCGCACGCATCATAAGAAAGATGCGCAGCACAGCTACGACTTCGACATGGTCGAGTACATCCGCACGCAGTAAGTGAGCGACGCGACCGGCAACATGCTGCATGTGATGGCCGGCGTGCTGTGCGACACGCGGGGCAACGTACTGCTGGCGCAGCGCCCGGCGGGCAAGCACCTGGCCGGCTTCTGGGAGTTTCCCGGCGGCAAGCTTGAGCCCGGCGAAGCACCGCTGCCGGCGCTGGCGCGCGAGCTGCACGAAGAACTCGGCATCCACGTCGAGCCAAAGGATGGCGCCCCCCTGATCCGCATTCCCTGGCACTACGGCGAACGCGGCCTGCTCTTGGATGCCTGGCGATTCACGCGTTGGCGGGGCACCCTGGCACCGCTGGAAGGGCAGGCCTTGCAATGGCAATTGCCGGGAGACGTCGACCTGGCCACGCTTGCCCCGGCGGACCGCCCGATTTTGCAGGCGCTGCGCCTGCCGCCGACGTATGCGATCACACCTGCGGATGCGGCGCCGGATCAGGCCGAGGCGTGGCGCCAGCGCATCGCCCAGGCGATCGAGCGCGGCATTGGGCTGATCCAGTTGCGCTTGCCGCGTTGGTCGATCGAGCAAGTGCGTCATCTGGCCGAGCGCTTGCAGCCGCTTGCGGTGAGCCATCAGGCAAATCTGTTGCTCAATCGAGATATCGGCGGTGCACGCCAGCTTGGGGCTGGTATCGGTGTGCATATGGCAGCGGCGCAACTGGATAAGCTGCAGGAGCGTCCGCTGCCGTGGTCGCAGTTGATCGGGGCCAGCTGCCACGATGCGGCGCAGCTGAGTGTGAGCGTGCATCTAGCCGACTTCGCGACGCTCTCTCCGGTCGCCCGCACCGCCAGCCATCCGGATACGCCGGCATTGGGCTGGCCGCAGTTCCAGATGTTGGCCGAGGCCAGCGCCTTGCCGGTTTATGCGCTGGGTGGCATGGCGCCGGCGCAGGCCGATGAGGCGCGCAAGCACGGTGCCCAGGGCGTCGCGGGCATCCGTTCCTTTTGGTGAATGGCTTGCCCATGCGTGCGGGCAGCAGTAGCTTGCGTGCATGCGTATCGTTTATCGAGCCCAGAATCTCTTTGACGCCCATCTGGTGAAGGATGCACTGGAGCATGGCCAAGTGCCTGCCTTCATCTCCGGCGAATACCTCACCGGCGGCGTGGGGCAGCTGCCGGCCCTGGACTACGTGGCGGTGCTGGTGCCGGATTCGAGCGTGGAGGCGGCCGAGCCGATCGTGCGCGAGATCGATCAAGCGCTGGCGGAGGCCAGGCTGGCGATCCGCGAGCTGGACGATGACCAAGACAGCCTGGTGCCGCAGCCCGGCTGAAAATGTAGCTTGAGGTGAGGCATCGCCGAACCCCGGCATGGATTGCAGGCATCCGGATGTTGGGGTTCGCGTTCCGCCTACGTTCGCGTCTTCAACGTGCACGGTATGCTACGCAGCGCCTCATCCTTGGAGCCCTGCATGACCGAGTTTGCACGTCTGATCCGCGCGGTGCCGGATTTCCCGAAACCAGGCGTCACCTTTCGCGATATCACCCCGCTGCTCGCCGACGGCGCCGCATTTGCCAGCTGCATCGACGCGATGATCGAACCGTGGCTGGATAGTGGCGTGCAAGCTGTATGCGGCGTGGAATCGCGCGGTTTCATTTTCGCCGCGGCGATGGCGCAGAAGCTGCAAGCGGGATTCGTACCCTTGCGCAAACCGGGCAAGCTGCCGCCGCCGGTGATGCATGCGGATTACCAGCTCGAATACGGCACCGATCGGTTGGAGGTTTGCGTTGGCGCAGTGCGCGAGGGCGAACGGGTGCTGCTGGTGGATGATGTGCTTGCGACGGGCGGTACGCTCGGCGCGGCGCGCCATCTGCTTGGCCAGCTGGGTGCCGATTTGGTGGGCGCGTCGGTGGTGATCGAATTGCTGGCCTTGCAGGGCAGGGCGATCTGGCCGCAGGAGGTTCCGCTGCGTGCCGTGCTGCATTACTAATGCGCCGTCGTGGGCGGGGTTACGCTGCGCGAACCCCAATGACATTAACTCAAGACGCTTTCGCTTGAGTACAACAGAAAAAAACCTAGACCCGTCGCGTGAAGTCTGCGGCCAGCGCTTTGCGTAGCGGTTCCGAAAAAGTGACCGTTGCATGCATTTGCGGATGCGTGGATGCGAGCGTCACCGCGGCACCTGCGTTCCAATCGCTGATCATCGCGTCGTCCAATTCAAAGCGCAGGAAATGCACCGCGGCGGTTTTCTCTTCGGTGCTGCGGTCCATATCCTCGTCCGCGATCGCCGTTACCGGCGCATGCCCGGCGACGGTCAGTGCGACCTGGCGTTCCATGCCCGCCAGGCGCGCCAATTCGCGTTTGCGCTCCTCGACGTCTTCGTACTCCACGAACAGCGTGGCTTTGAGATTCTTGCCATCCGGAATGAGCGGGTTGTAAGCCTCCAGCTCTTCTTTGATGCCGCTGGCTTCAAAGATCTTTTCGATGCGCAGCATCTCCTGCACTTGATACTGGATGGTGAGGCGGTCTTCGAACAGGAAGGTGAGATGGCTGCCAAGGTGGACCTTGCGGTTTTTCTTGTGCGCCATCACGCGGGCGCGAAATTCGCTCCGTTGTGCGGCATAGGCTTCCAGCGTAAGCAGATCATGGCGCTGCAGTTTGTTCATGGCGGCCGGGGATGGTGGTGTGTTGATCAGATGCCGTATGCCTTGCGTAGCAGGCTCAAGGGGTGTTCCGCGGCAGGTGTGCCGTTCAATCCATGCGCGATGTGGTTGCCGGCCATCGGGCAATCGCTGGTGAAATGCGTGGCTTCGGCTTGCGCTACACGGGTTTCCACCGGCTTGGCGAGCTTGCGCGACAGCGCATAGGTTTTGTGTTTCACGCCGTAGGTGCCGTCGTGGCCAGAGCAGCGTTCGATGGTGGTGATTTGCGTATCCGGCACCAACTGCAAAATCTCGGCGGTCTTCGGACCGATCTTCTGGACGCGCTGATGGCAGGGAACCTGCCAGGCGATTTTGCCCAGCGATTGCTTGAAGTCGGTAACCAGCAAGCCCGCCTTGTGGCGTTCGGCCAGGTATTCGAACGGATCGAAGAAACGATCGCGCACCAGCGCGACGTCTTCATCGTCCGGAAACATCAAGGGCAGTTCCTGTTTGAACATCAGCACGCAGGAGGGAATGGCGGCGGTGAAATCCCAGCCTTCGCGCGCCATGTCGGCAAGCATTGGAACGTTGCGTTCTTTGTATTTGAGCACCGTTTCCAGGTCGCCCAATTCGAGCTTGGGCATGCCGCAGCAACTTTCCCGTTCCACTAGCCGCACCGGCATGGCGTTGTGCTTGAGCACCGCGGCCAGGTCCTCCACCACGCCGGGATCGGCGTGGTCACCATAGCAGGTGACGAAAATGGCCACTTTGCCGCGCGTGCGTCCCGCGGGTTTGGCGCCACCCGCGCCATCGAGCTCGCGCAGGCGTTTGCGCGCCGTCGGCGTGTGATACGTAGGCACGCGCGCCTGCGCATCCACGTCGAGGGTTTTCTCAAGCAGCTTGCGTGCGGTCTTGTTCCTGTTGGCCGCGTTGATGGTTTGCACGACAACGGGAATGGAAGCGAACTTGCCGACGGCGCGCGTGTTGGAAAGGATGCGCGCGGACATCGGCGCGCCATGCTCGCGGAAATCCACGGCCTTGGCGCGCAGCATCAGGTGCGGGAAGTCCACGTTCCACGGGTGCGGCGGCACGTAGGGGCATTTGGTGAGATAGCACAGATCGCAGAGGTAGCACTGTTCGGTGACCTTCGCGTAATCGCTTTTCTTCACGCCGTCGATTTCCATCGACTCGGATTCGTCGATCAGGTCGAACAGCGTGGGAAAGGCGTGGCAGAGGCTGACACAACGGCGGCAGCCGTGGCAGATGTTGAACACGCGCTCCAGTTCGGCATCCAGCGATGCGCGCTCCCAGAACTCCGGATTCAACCAGTCCAGCGGGTGGCGGGTAGGTGCTTCCAGGCTGCCTTCCCGCGTGGTGCCGATGGGTTCTGCCATGGAGCTTGCCTCCGGCGCGATGTAACCCTCTCCACTCTGAAAGAGAACGGATTGAGGGACGACCTTTACGACGTGGTGTGCGGCCATCCTAGGGCCGTCATTCCCGCGAAAGCGGGAATCCATTTTGATTTTGCCCTAGTACGGAAGGCGAAGATGGATTCCCGCTTTCGCGGGGATGACGGCCTTAGGGCCAACGTGGAGCAATTCCACATCAAACCAATTCGTTCAGCGCCTTCTGGAACCGGTTCGCATGTGACCGTTCGGCCTTCGCCAGCGTTTCGAACCAATCGGCCACTTCGTCGAAACCCTCATCGCGCGCCGTCTTGGCCATGCCCGGATACATGTCGGTGTATTCGTGGGTTTCGCCGGCGATGGCGCTCTGCAGATTGTCGCGCGTGGGGCCGAACGGCTTGCCGGTGGCGGGATCGCCGCACGGTTCGAGGTATTCCAGATGGCCGTGCGCGTGGCCGGTTTCGCCCTCGGCGGTGGAGCGGAACACGGTGGATACGTCGTTGTAGCCCTCCACGTCGGCCTTCGATGCGAAATAGAGATATCGGCGGTTGGCCATGGACTCGCCGGCGAACGCGTCTTTCAGGTTCTGCTCCGTCTTGGAGCCTTTCAGCTTGCTCATGACATCACCTCGTGGCGTTGGGCTTGAGAGGGCAATGCAAGAGTGGGACCTGGCGGTCGAGGAGCCGAGCGTAGTCTCGCCTACGACGAATATGAAATTGATTGTTCTTATGGAGACGATTGATGGTAACTATGATCGATGGCATAAAAAAACGCCGGATGGACAAAGCATCCGGCGTTTTTTGCTCCTTGCAGGCAGGATTTGCAGCCGAGCCTACATGTCCCGCTAGCGCAGAATGGCCGCCGGGTCCTGTTTCGCTTTCAGCGCCGCACACAGCAACACTTGCTCACGCGTCTGCGCCAAGCCGCGATCCGCGCCGGCAAGATCCTTCAGCCGCGGCTTGAAGTACGCATCCAGGCGATCGGCTTCCGCCGTGGAGCAACCACCGCCACCGGCAAGGCGCGGCACGAAGCCGCTGGCGAAACTGCCGGTGCGTCCAAGCACTTGGTCGTAGTGCGTCGTGAACCATTGCCACAACGCATCGCGGGCTGCTGGCGTATCGCGGCCGCCGCGCAGGATGGCCGCCATCTCGCCGACTTTCACCGGCTTGGTGAGGGCGAAATCGCGCGCCTCATTCGCCAGCTCCGGCGTATCGGCGGCGCTGAGTCCGGCCAGCATGCCGTTGCGCAAGGCAGGATCGGTCGTGCGCGGCAGTTCCGCGATCAAGGCATCCAACGCCGGCTTGCCGCGTTCCTGCACGGCCACGGCAAGCGCGTCGCCGAGCAGATCGGGATCGGCTGCGCCGAGGTCCAGGCTGCCATCGGCCTTCTTCGCCAACGCGGCATCGCCTTGCTTTAGCAGTGCCGTGCGTACCTCGGGGATCTTGAAGTCGAGTGCGAGCGAGTGCGCGAGCGTAGTGCGCAAGAGGCTGTCGCCGTCGGCCTCGCCAGCCTTGCGCTGGTAACCGAGTTGCTCCATGCGCGGCAGATAGGCCTTTTTAACCCAATCGACGATGACGGCGCGCTGCGTATCGGTGGCCGCTTCATGCCGATAGATCCACGCCACCGTATCCAGCGGCGCCACCGCGACTTCGCGCGTTTTTGCGCTGGCCAGCGGCTTGAGCGCAGCGAGCACATCGCCTGCATCCAGCTCGCCGTGGCGGAAACCGGCATCGATGCTGTCGGCGTAGGCAAGCTGTTCCTTGTCGTTCAGCGCCGTGACGTGCTCGGTGAGATCCGCCCAGGCCGGCTTGGTCATGCTGAAGCGGTAGTAGCCGCTGGCGTTGGCGTTCGGCATCACCCAGCTGGAGCTGCTGGCATCGGCCAACACCATCGTGCCTTCGGCCTGGTCGAGCATCTCGCACTGGGTCTTGCTGCCGGCGGCCGTGCCGTAGCGCACGCATACAGGGATGCCCCACACCTGCGCCGCATGGCCGGTGCTGCCGACCGGCAGATAGCGGCTCTGGCTCATATGCAGAACGGTCTTGTTGCCTTGCTGGTCAAGCCGCGTCTGCACGTACGGCACGCCGGCCTGGTTGAGGAAACTGTCGAAGGCCTGCTTGAACGCCGGGCCCTGGTTCGCTGCGGTGGCAATCGCATCGATCAAGTCGTCGGCCGTGGCATTGCCGAACTTGTGCTTTTGAATGTAGGCACGCATGCCTTTCTGGAAGACATCCTCGCCGACGTAGCCCTCGAACATGCCGAGCACGGCTGCGCCCTTGCGATAAGTAATGCTGTCGAACGCGGTTTCGATG
This sequence comes from Dyella sp., assembly GCF_036746095.1. NCBI lineage: Bacteria > Pseudomonadati > Pseudomonadota > Gammaproteobacteria > Lysobacterales > Rhodanobacteraceae > Dyella > Dyella sp. The sequence goes on along the minus strand of NZ_DAIOEU010000012.1, from coordinate 30,738 downwards.
TCGCCAATGCCGCTGATCGGCTGGCGGATCTTGCGTGCGCTGACCAGGCTGTCATTCTCCATCGCATTTTCGGCGGCGGTAATGCGCTCCAGGTCCGCGCGGTATTCCGGATGCACCTTCATGGTGACCTTCTGCTGCATCCAGGTGGCGAAGGCTTCGTTGAGCCATAGATCGTTCCACCAGGCCAGCGTGACGGTGTCCCCCGTCCACTGGTGCGCCAGTTCGTGCGCAGTCACGTCGAACGAGCCGCGCACGTTTTTGGTCGGCGATTGGGGATCGAGCAACAAATACCAATCGCGGAACGTGACCAGGCCGGGGTTCTCCATCGCGCCGGCGGAAAAATCCGGTGCGGCGAGCAGGTCTAGCTTGCCGAACGGATAGCCGAAGCCGTAGTAGTTCTCCAACGTGTGGATGATGGTCGGCGTTTCACTCAGCACATGCTGCATGCGATGGCCTTCGCCGTGCGCGGCAATGCCGCGTAGCGGCAGCGGTTCGCGACGGTAGTTGTCCGCCGCGATGGTTGGGCCATTGACGACGTCCCAAGGGCCGATCGCAAACGCCACCAGATACGTAGGCAGCGGTTGCGTGCGGGCGAAGCGCAGCGTTTTCCAGTGGTCGCCGGCTGCCACTTCGCTGGTCTGCTGCGTGTTGGCCACACCGACGAGGTTCGACGGAATGGTCAGTGCGATGTCGTACGGCGTCTTGAAATCCGGTTCATCAAAACCGGGAAAGGCGAAGCGCGCGCTGACCGGTTCCATCTGCGTCATCGCATACGGCGCGCCGGCATGATTCACTTTGTACAGGCCCTGCAATTGCTGGTTGAGCGGCGCGGAGTAGCTGAGCACGAGTGTCAGCGCTTGCGGTTGCAGTACGGCATTGAAATCCACGCGCGCCACGCCTGCCTTCAAATCAACGGTAGCGTACTTGCCAGCATGTTGTTTGCCGCCTGCATCGGTGACCGTCACCTTGCCGACATTGAGATCGCGGCCATTGAGCCAGATGTGATCGGCCGCTTGCTTCAGCTCAAGCCTGATCGTGGTGGTGCCGCTGAAACTCTGCTGCGCCGGATCCACTTTGAAAGCGAGCTGGTACGACTCCGGTACCGCCCAGCGCGGCAGCTTCCCGCGCGGTACACCATCCGCTGGCGTGGCAGCGAAAGCTGCACCGCAACATGCGGCAAGCGCGGTCAGGACGAAGGATTGGGCAAGACGATGCACAGCGGAGCCTCCTACGGCATTCAAAAGCAATCACGCTAGGTAGCGTAGGACGTTTGCCACAGTGCCAAAAGACATATTCCTATGAATTTGGCCTCGCCCACCACCTAAGCTGGTCTGGATTCCGTTTGCGAGCCAATACATTGATGTCCGAACAGCGACTGTCGTCATCCCATGCACTCGTGCAGCCCCTTCATGTTCTCGTGCTGGACGACGACGTCGCCGTACGGCAGCAGATGTTGATGCCTGCGCTGCGCATGCACGGTTTTGCGGTACAGGGGGTTGGCTCCATCGCCGAACTGCATCGACTCACGCTGACGCGTGCGTTCGATATCGCAGTGCTCAGTATCGCTCTGGATGGCGTCGATGATATGGCGGCGATACCGCAACTTCGCACAAGGTCGGACATGGGCATCGTCGTGCTCACCAAGTCTGCCGATTGCGAACACCACACTTATGCGTTGCGTGCCGGCGCGGACATCTGTCTGGTCAAGCCGGTCGACATGGACGTGCTATCGGCCACGCTGCAAAGCCTGGCGCGCCGCCTGACACTCCTTGCATCGCGCAATCTGATCCATGGCCAGGTGGTGATGACACGCGACTGGCGTTTGGAGACCCGCAGCTGGCGACTGATTTCGCCGCACGGCAAAGCCGTCCTGCTGACCTCGGCCGAGCAATGCGTGGTGACACTGCTCGCGCAAGAGAAAGGCCGGCCCGTACCGCGTGAAGCACTGATCCGTGCCTTGGCCCGGTGCGCTGATGAGTTCGATCCGCATCGGCTTGAAATGATGGTGCATCGGTTGCGGCGGAAGGTGTTGGCAAAAACCGGAGAGCGACTGCCGTTGCTTGCCGCGCGGGGAGTGGGTTACGTGCTTTCCTGCGAGACGGATGCGTAAGAAGCGCCATCGCCGTCACGGAAGGAAGCTGTCCCAGGGGTCGCTACGTCGTTAACGCGGACGGAGAGCTTCCACCTTATTTTTGTTCCGTGCACTTTTGGCGCGAAAAGCCAGCCATCGCGAACGCCTGACGGCGACGTGAAAGCGTCCGTGTTGGGTGCCATGCCGATCAATCCATGCGACGAGGGACTGGCGGATCCCGGCCGGTCATGTGCTTCCGTTCGATCACCAGCATGATGCAGTGATGCCGCTGCCTTCCCTGCGTGCAGAAACGAGTTCCACTCGCTGTTGACAGCGGATCCCTATTCATCATTGCCTCAACGTTGTGCTGTGTTGTCAGGGAACAACTCATGGGTGCTACCTCAGTAGCTGAAGTGGGACGCCAGATGAGGGCCAGCCAACGCCTTGCGCGCGGAAACAGGTAAGTAACGCCAACATGTTCGAGCTGCATGCATTGCAGCAATGCATGCACGTGCAAAGCGGTGAGAAAACGTGAAATTTCGTGAGTCCGGTGAGTTTCACGTGAGTTTGCGTGAGTGAACCATCTGCCACGAATCCAAGATGCTTTTGCCCAAACCCAAGCCCAGTCGATGCAGATCAACATATTGACTGGGATTACACGGACAGCAGGACCGAGGGGAATTCCTTCCGTTTTCCACACCTTGGTGCACACGCCTCCGCACGCGTGCGCTCTGCGTCATCTACTCGCATGGAGAGGGCAGTAAGGCATGAACAAGATCTACAGCAAAGTCTGGAACGCATCGATTGGACAGATCGTGGTGGCTTCGGAACTGGCCAGCTGCAAGGTTGGCACAGGCGGCGCCGGCAACAACAACGTGCGCTCCGGCGTTGCACTGATCAAGCTCCCGCTTGCGATCATGCTTGGCTTGGGATTGGCACCGGAGGCGGCGTTGGCGGATGTGTGCAAGGGAACGTTCGCCATTGCTGATCAGCCCGTTGCCGCCGACAGCGCCCTGGCTTGCGGCGCCCTGGCCGAAGCAAGCGGAAAATTCAGTACGGCGATTGGCAATGATTCGGCTGCGCGGGCTAAATACGCCACGGCGCTGGGTTATAAATCGACGGCGCGTGGTATCGGCAGTGTCGCCATCGGCCACGATGCCACTTCCTCAGGCAAGGCCAGCATCGCGATCGGCCAGGACAGCAAAGCCTCCGGTGCGGGCAGTCTTGCCCTCGGTCAAGACAGCAGCGTTGCGGGCGACAACAGCGTCGCGCTTGGTTCGGGTTCCGTCGCTGATCGCGGCAACACGATTTCGGTAGGCAGCCTCGGCCACGAACGCCAGATCGCCAACGTGGCGCCGGGTACGCTTGGCACGGATGCAGTCAACAAGGACCAGCTCGACGCAGTTGCCAACGTGGCCAGCCGGACTTCGCGCTATTTCAAGGCCAAAGGCGCGGCGGGTGATGTAGTTGACCCGTTCGACTCGGCGATCGCCAGCGGTGAATACTCCGCAGCCAGCGGCGCTTATAGCCGGGCTAGCGGTGACCGGTCGATCGCTGCGGGTGCTTTCAGTCACGCCGCCAACCATGCGACCACTGCTGTGGGGGCCGAAGCCAACGCTTCCGGCCTGGGCGGCACGGCCGTGGGCCAGGGCAGTAACGCGGAAGGCGACTCCAGCGTGGCGGTGGGTCAAGCCGCATACAGCTCAGGCTTCGGCAATACCGCCATGGGCGCGCACGCGAGTGCCGAAGGCAATGAAGGAGCGACCGCACTAGGCTCGGGAAGCAACGCGCGAGCCGATGGCTCGACCGCCATCGGCTACAACGCCCAGAGTGTGGGGGTGGCAAGCTTTGCGGCAGGCATCAATGCGCTCAGCGTGGGCGAAGCATCGGTGGCACTGGGTGCCAACAGCGGAGCAGGACAGTACGCCACGGCCATCGGTGGCCAAAGCATTGCATCGGGTATGCAGGGAACTGCGCTAGGTTACGACAGCGAAGCTTCCGCAGCTTCTGCCACTGCTGTCGGTGCCCAGGCTGCTGCTGGTGGTATGGGCAGTTTTGCTGGTGGCTTTGGCGCCAACAGCGGAGGTGAGGGAAGCACGGCTGTAGGTGCCCTCAGCAAGGCAACGGGGACTTTCAGCACTGCGCTTGGTACGTACAGCACGGCGAGTGGCCTTAACAGCATCGCCGCCGGGACCGAAAGCCTTGCCGCAGGCGACAACAGCATCGCACTTGGTGCAAACCTGTCGGCATACGGCGAGCGCAGCATAGCGATAGGTTATGGCAGCGCGACGTTGCGCCAGGCGATTGATGGCGTCGCGATAGGAGGCGGCAGCACTGTCGTGGGCGAAAACGGCATGGCGCTCGGTGTCCTCGCATGGGCGGGGGCCGACGACAGCATCGCGATCGGATCCAGCAGTCGAGTTACCGCTGAGGGCTCTGTCGCCCTTGGCCGATCGGCCAGGGTCACCAGCAACGGTGCGGTTGCCCTTGGCGCGGACTCTCTCGCTGATCGCGACAACACGGTCTCGGTTGGCAGCATAGGCAACGAACGCCAGATCACCAACCTGGCTGCCGGTACGGAAGGTACGGACGCGGTCAACAAAAACCAGCTTGATGCGCTGGCCGGCAGCATCAGTGACTCGCAGCATTACTTCAAGGCCAACGGCGACAACGACGGCACTGACGACGCCAGCGCGCGAGGGCAGTATGCCGTGGCGGCGGGCAGCGGCAGCGAGGCCGTGGGTGACTATGGTGTCGCCATCGGTAAAGACAGTTTTGCTGCCGAAGGCGGTACCGCAGTGGGCGCGGACAGCGTTGCCAGCGGCTATGCAGCGAGTGCCTTCGGTGCGGGAGCGAGCGCTGACGGTAACGTTTCGGTCGCCGTAGGTGCCGATGCGACGGCGTCCTCCGACTACACGACAGCGATGGGCGCAGGCGCTCAGGCAGACGACGTTGCCGGGACTGCCGTCGGCGCACTTGCTTATGCTCATGGGACCGAAGCGACCGCTGTCGGCGCGGGTAGCCAAGCTGATGGCGATCTGTCCGTCGCTGTGGGCAGCGATGCATGGGCGGCTCAAAATGCGGCTACCGCCATGGGTAACGGCGCAGTTGCCTTCGGTATTGGCAGCACCGCAATCGGCCAGGACAGCGTGGCGGAGGGCGACGCCTCCGTGGCCATGGGCCAAACCGCCTATGCATTCGGGGTGGGCAATACAGCCCTGGGTGCGATGGCCGCTGCTACTGGCGAGCAGGCTGCCACGGCGTTGGGTGCAGAAGCCAATGCATCGGGTGGCAGATCTACGGCCATCGGCGCGCAGGCGCATAGCGTCGATGCCACCAGCCTCGCTGCAGGCTACCGGGCCATCGGCATGGGTGAAGGATCGGTGGCGATGGGTGCGAACAGCATCACCAACGGCTCGCATGCGGTGGCCGTGGGTGCGGACGCCTACGCATTGGCGCAGTCGTCAGTGGCCATCGGCACGGGCATCGACCCCGACGACGTGATGCCGTATCCCGGATTTCAGCCGGGCGTTTCCGGAACCGGCTTTGGTTCCATCGCCATGGGGAAGGGTGCAGCGATTGGCAATGACGCGGCCGCCGCCGTCGCCATTGGCCTTGGGGCAACCGTCAATCACGGTGCAGAGCAAGGTATTGCTGTTGGCACGGCCGCTTATGCAGGAGGAATGCAGTCCATTGCGATGGGAGGCGTCACCTCCAATGGCTTCGGGGATGTGCGCGGTAACGCCGCGCTTGGCTTCGGTTCGATCGCATTGGGTGCAGGCGCTCGCGTAGCACAAGACATGGGTGTTGCGTTGGGCTGGGCCAGTGAAGCCAGCGCGGCCAATGCCGTGGCGCTTGGCGCCGCATCGCTGGCGGATCGTGACAACACAGTCTCCGTAGGCAGCATCGGCAACGAACGCCAGATCACCAATGTCGCCGCCGGAACGGCAGCCACCGATGCGGTTAACAAATCGCAGCTCGATGAAGTGGCCAGCGATGTTGCTGCTGCCAGCAAGTACTTCAAGGCGACGGGCAATCCGGGTGTGGGCTTGTTCGACGACGCGATTGCCGAAGGTAGCTACTCGGTTGCGGCAGGCAGCTCCAGCTATGCCACAGGCGTCCGGTCAGTTGCCGTGGGCAAGAACAGCCATGCGACGGCCGCAGGAGCGATGGCCCTTGGTGCCGAAAGTGTTGCCAGTGATTTTAATGGCATTGCCCTTGGCGTATATGCTGCTGCAAGCAGGGCTTATGCCATCGCGGTGGGTTCAAATGCCCAGGCCACGGATATCGGCGCAGTTGCCGTTGGCGCGGAGTCGTTGGCCAGTGGCAATCGCTCGACCGCCATAGGCACGAACTCCGACGCCGCAGGTGAACGAAGCATCGCCAGTGGCTATGGAAGCAGCGCATTGGGTGCGCACGATAGTGCATTTGGCGCACATAGCTCCGCGAGCGGCCTTTATGCCTCGGCGTTTGGCACATACGCGCTTGCAGCAGGCGACTTCACTACCGCCTTGGGCGAGGGGAGCACGGCGGCTGCCAATGCAGCCACGGCAGTTGGCGCAGAGTCTGTGGTGAGTGAGGAGTTCGGCGTTGCGATGGGAGCGCGTGCGTATAGCAGCGGCGCACATGCGATTGCGATCGGTCACACGGCCCTTGCGACGGGTGACGGCAGCATTGTTTTGGGCGGAACCTATGTGAGGGCACCGGGTGAATTCACTTTCCTGGATCCTGCGCAGGCCAGCGCACGCAACGCCATTGCCATCGGCGGTGGGGCTCATGCTGACGGTGATAACAGCGTGGCCATTGGCGCAAACGCGTACAACTACGCCACCAACTCCGTGGCATTGGGCGCAGGGTCTGTAGCCACGCGAGACAACACGGTATCGGTGGGCGTGGAAGGCTTTGAGCGCCAGATCACCCATGTCGCCGCCGGCACGGAAAGCACCGATGCGGTCAACAAGTCACAGCTCGATGAAGTGGCCAGCAACCTTGGTGCCGCCACCAAGTACTTCAAGGCGACCGGTAATGACGTGGGCCTGTTCGATGATGCAAACGCCAGCGGCGATTATTCGGTTGCAGCAGGCAGTTCCAGCAACGCCGAAGGTGATCGCTCGGTTGCCGTTGGCAAGAACAGCAAGGCCACGGCCGCAGGCTCGACGGCGCTTGGTGCTGGCAGCGCCGCCAGCGGCATCAATGGTGTCGCCGCGGGTGCACACGCCGGTGCGAGTGGCGCTTTCGCTGCGGCTATTGGCTTCAACGCACAGGCTACGGATGTCGGCACGGTGGCGATCGGTGCCGAGTCGCTGGCTATCGGCAATCGTTCGACTGCCATCGGCATGAATACTGAAGCCTCGGGTGAGCAGAGCACCGCTAGCGGTTATGGAAGCAGTGCGTTGGGCTGGCAGTCGAGTGCTTTCGGCGCCAATAGCGAAGCATCCGGCAACTATGCCATTGCTATCGGTAGCGACAGCAACGCAAGCGGTATTTTTGGCTCGGCGTTTGGTGCTTTTGCTTATGCCGAAGGCGATTTCGCTACCGCGCTAGGCGTGGGTAGCGCCGCTACCACGGAAGCCACGGCCGTCGGTGCAGAATCTGTGGCGAGCGGGAGCGCTGGTGTTTCTGTCGGCGTGCGGGCAAACAGTGGGGGCGAACAAGCAATTGCGATAGGTAAGGAAGCGTACGCGTATGGCGACGGCAGCATCGTGCTTGGCGGAACCTATGTACCGCCGTCGGGCGAATCCACTTTCCTGGATTTTGCGCAGGCCTATGGACGCAATGCCGTTGCTATCGGCGGAAGCGCCATTGTGGGTGGCGACGATAGCGTGGCACTCGGCGCGGCTTCGCAAAGTTTCGCCAACAATGCCGTAGCGCTGGGTGCCGGATCCCAAGCAAACCGGGACAACACAGTATCGGTGGGTTCCGTGGGCCATGAGCGCCAGGTCAGCAACGTCGCGGCCGGCACGGAAGCCACTGATGCGGTCAACAAGTCGCAGCTTGATGAAGTGGCCAGCCAGGTCGGTGGCAGCAACAAATACTTCAAGGCGAGTGGTGATGAGGGCTTGTTCGATGACGCGCTGCTGGACGGTGCGCATACCACCGCGGCGGGTGCGGGAAGCTCAGCGGGCGCTAATGAGGCTTCTGCTTTCGGTTATCGGGCCGCCGCGGGCGGCTTGGCTTCCACGGCCGTGGGTAATAACTCCACAGCCAGTGGGAGCTACACAGTAGCCATCGGCAGCGACAGCACGGCAAATGCCGACTACGCGGTATCCGTTGGCAACGGCAGCCGGGCCACGGGTAACCTGGCCAGTTCGTTTGGCACTCGCGCACAGGCGACGGGCTTCGGTGCCACGGCAGTAGGTTCGGATACTGTGGCAAGCGGCGACCTATCGATGGCATTGGGCAATGAAAGCTTTGCCAGCAACCGTGGTGCTACGGCCATCGGTGGGTATGCGGGCGCGACAGGCGACCTGTCGACAGCGATTGGTGCAGAAGCGCGTGCGTACGGCGATGGTTCGATAGCGTTCGGCAGTTTCGACGCCTGCCCCGAGGATCAAATCTGCCAGATCGATTCCGGGGCGCAGTCCTTTGGACGCAATTCAATCGCCATAGGCACGGTTGCCGTCACGGATGGCGACGACAGCATCGCGCTGGGCACGCGTGCTTATGCACAGACGGCTGGAAGCCTGGCGCTTGGTGCTTACTCGGGCGTATATGGCAACAATGCCGTGGCCTTGGGTGCGAATTCGATCGCCGATCGTGACAACACCGTATCGATCGGTTCGATCGGCAACGAGCGCCAGATCACCAACGTGGCAGCCGCTACGCAAGGCACTGATGCGGTGAACCTCGATCAGCTCAACGCCGTGGCGGGTGATGGAAGCACCAACCGCTACTTCAAAGCGGCGGGCAACGGCGCCGACGACGCTGTCGTCAATGGTGAATTCGCCACGGCAGCCGGTTCGGGCAGCTATGCCCAGGGCTATGGTGCATCTGCCTTTGGCAGCGGCGCGAATGCTTTGGGTGACTACAGCGTTGCAAATGGTTACGGATCCTCGGCTACCGACGTGAGCAGCATTGCGATTGGCGCCAATGCACAATCCACCGCCCTCTCTGCAACGGCACTTGGCACGGATTCCCGAGCTGAAGCTCCCTACGCGCTTGCCATCGGTGACAGCAGCCACGTAGCAAATGGAGCTAACGCAAGCACGGCTATAGGTATCGGGGCCAATGTCGGCGAAAGTGCTATCAGTGGAATTGCCATTGGCACGCTTTCTTCGGTGGCCGCCAACGCGAGTAGTTCTATTGCTGTGGGAGCTCAGGCAAGTGCCTCCCAGCAAGCAGCAGTCGCCGTGGGCGGAGCGGGGTTTTATGTCGACAATGTTGATCACGTCTTCGATTTCGGCGGCGCGCGCGCCGACGGTTATGGCTCTGTAGCGCTTGGCGCTGCCAGCCATACTGGTGGCCTATACAGCGTGGCAGTCGGTGCTGGCGCCACCGCTCTCGAAGACAATTCGGTGGCCCTGGGCGCAGGTGCAGGCCGTCAAGGTTTGACGGCGAGCAGTGTGGCCATCGGACAAGCAAGTCGAGTGACCGGGCAAAACGCTGTTGCACTTGGCGCCATGTCCATCGCGGACCGTAATAATTCAGTCTCGGTAGGCAGTGTTGGCAACGAACGCCAAATCACTAATGTCGCGGCTGGTACGCAAGGCAGCGATGCGGTGAATCTGGATCAGCTCAATGCCGCTGTAGGTAGCGGCAGTACCAACCGATACTTCAAGGCCAACGGCGGCGACAGCGACGATGCGGTTGCACAAGGCGACTACGCCACGGCTGCGGGTTCCGGCAGCTATGCCGCGGGTTATGGCGCATCTGCCTTCGGCAACGGTGCCACTGCACTGGGTGAACTAAGTATCGCGAGTGGCTATGGAAGCCTGGCACAAGGTGATCGCAGCGTTGCCTACGGTGTCGACTCGCAAAGTCTCGGCTTCGGGGGTGTGGCGATCGGCAATTCGGCTGTAAGCAGTGACGGTGCGGGTATCGCGATCGGCTCCGAAGCCTCGACGCGAGGCAATGGCGTAGCGATTGGTGTCCAGAGCACTGCCACTGGGGTACAGACGACCGCCATTGGCGAGGCGGCCAATGCCGTTGGAATCGCAACCACGGCCGTCGGTACTGGTGCGAAAGCAACTGTGTGGGCGGATTCGGCCTTCGGCGTCGCTAGCATTGCCAGAGGCACGTTCAGCACTGCAGCCGGGTACGCGGCGCGTGCTACTGACTATGCTGCCTCGGCCTTCGGTTCCAGCGCACTTGCTTCCGGCGCGGTGAGCACGGCTATCGGCTCTCTCAGCAGTGCCTATGACACCTATGCGACCGCGGTAGGTTTCAATACGGCTGCTAGTGCAGATGCTAGTGCCTTCGGCGCAGAGAGCTGGGCACAAGGCACCCAAAGCACGGCCTTGGGCTTCAACTCCTGGGCGGTGAGCAACGACTCTACCGTCGTCGGTGCAAATGCCTGGGCTCTGGGCGAGAACAGCGTAGCCTTGGGCCAGGGCTCGCTGGCCAATCGCGCCAATTCGGTGTCGGTGGGCGCAGCGCAAGACTGGCAAGGGGCGGACGGCACCGTATACAAGGCGATCGATCGCCAGATCACCAATGTGGCCGCCGGTACGGAAGGCACCGACGCGGTGAACGTGGATCAGCTCAATGCCGCGGTGGGCGACGGCAGCACCAATCGCTACTTCAAAGCCGATGGCAGGAACGATGGTACCGATGATGCCATCGCGAGCGGCACATTGGCGGTGGCCATCGGTGCCAAGGCCAATGCATCAGCAGACGGTGCGGTGGCCATCGGTGCAAGCAGTCAGGCAACCGCCAATGATTCGACCGCCGTCGGTAAGATGGCGCAAAGCAAAGGGTTGTTCAGCGTCGCCATGGGCTTCACGGCACAGGCAAACGGCAATTCCAGCACTGCCATCGGCTCTCTAGCTGTTGCCAGCGACGCGGCCACCGCTTTGGGTGCCAGCAGTCAGGCCGACAATGAGGGCAGCGCGCTGGGCGCTGGCGCTGTAGCCGGCCAGCGGGCCGTCGCCGCGGGCAACGACAGCCGTGCCGACCAAGAAGGTGTGGCCGTTGGTGTAAGCACGATCGCAAGCGCAAAGGGTACGGCGATCGGTACAGAAAGCTGGGCTACCGGGAGCATGGCCACTGCGTTGGGATACAACAGTTACGGCACCGGCAACAATACCGTGGCATTGGGTGCCAATGCCCGGGCTATTGCGGATAACAGTGTGGCTTTGGGCCAAGGCTCGCTGGCTGATCGTACCAATTCGGTGTCGGTGGGTGCGGCACAGGATTGGTCAGATTCGACCGGTACCCATAAGGCCATCGATCGCCAGATCACCAATGTGGCTGCGGGTACGCAAGGCACCGATGCGGTGAACGTGGATCAGCTTACCGCTGCGGTGGGCGATGGCAGTACCAATCGATACTTCAAGGCTGGCGGTGAAAACGACGGTACGGACGATGCCGCCGCGACTGGTACGTATGCGGTAGCCAGTGGTGCGAAGGCGAATGCTTCCAATGATGGTGCAGTGGCATTGGGTGCGTTCAGTGGCGCAGGTGGCGCGAACAGCGTGGCTCTTGGCTTCAACGCCAGAGCGAACGGCAATGCCAGCTTGGCCCTGGGTGCAAACAGCGAGAGCCGCAATTTCAATAGCGTGGCTCTCGGCAGCGGCAGCATTGCCGACCGCAATAACTCCGTGTCGGTAGGTAACGACACCCTTCAGCGCCAGATCATCAACGTCGCTGCCGGCACCGCCGATACCGATGCCGTCAATGTTGCCCAGCTCAAGAAGGTTGGCCTGGTGGATGGCAATGGCAACATGATTTCGGCCGTCACCTACGACGAAGGCAGCAATGAGGGCAAGGTGACCTTCGGTGGCTCCAATGGCGCGACGTTGTCCAATGTCGTCGCAGGTTTGAACGCTGGCGATGCAGTCAATGTCGCGCAGTTGAACTCGCTGGCCGACACCATCGGTGGTGGCGCAGTGATGAATGCCAGCGGGATGATTACCCCGCCGCAGTTCAACATCATGGGCGGTACCTATGGCAATGTGGGCGACGCTTTCGGTGCTGTGAACGGCGTGCTGGGCGCGCTGGATGCTCGCGTGACCCATCTGGAAGTCAATGGGGGTCCCGGTGGCAGCGGCGTTCCGATCGGCACGGGCGATGGCTTGCCCGTAGGCAGCGGCAGCCACGCTGATGGCAAGAATGATGTGGCCGTTGGCACCGGTTCCAGCGTCAATTCGCCAAACGGTACTTCACTGGGCAACAACACGCAGATCGGCACAGCGGCCGACAATGCTGTCACGGTTGGCGCGGACAGCAGCGTAACAGCCACATCCGGTACCGCCATCGGTCAAGGCAGCTCGGTCACGGCATCCAATGCCGTGGCGCTGGGTGCCGGTTCCGTCGCGGATCAGGACAACACCGTGTCTTTGGGCAATGCCGATCAGCAACGTCGCGTGACGAACATGGCCGACGGCGTGGCAGCTACCGATGGGGCCACCGTGGGTCAAGTTACGGCCTTCACCCAGAACGCGATCGATGCCGCTAAGTCCTATGCCGATACGGGCGATGCGCAAACGCTCAGTGCAGCCAATGCCTATACCGACCAGAAGGTCTCCAACCTTGTCACCCACGACAACTTCAACGCCTTCAAGGATTCGGTGAATCAGCAGTTCCATTCCGTCAACAAGCGCATAAGCCGTGTTGGTGCCATGGGCGCGGCGATGGCCGGCATGGCCGGTGCCATTGCCGCCGCACCCGGTACCGACAATCGCGTCAGTGCAGCGGCCGGCACCTACGGCGGAGAGAACGCGTTGTCGGTCGGCTTCTCGCGCCGACTTCCGGGCAACGGTGCCGTGTTGGTGGGTGGCTCGGTTGCCGGCGGCGGCGAAGCCAGCGGCACGGTCGGCGTCAGCTTCGGTTGGTAACGACAAGGTACCCCTTCCATGAGGAAGGGGTACTTCTTTCGACATGGCAAGAGTTTTCGTCTCGCGTCATGCGTCACTTCAATCCGGGGTGTGGAAAGACCCGGCTCTACTTCAAGGAACCATGCATGAAGTCATTTTCTTCTCTTCGCCTTGGCGTCATGGCAGTAGCACTGATGCTGGCTATTCCAGCCGTGCGCGCTGCTGATACCCAGTCGACTTCCTCGTCCAGGTTTTCTCTGGTGACCCAGGCAAACGAAAGCTACGACAGCTTTATCATCACCTATCGCGATGGCACCGCTGAGCATAGCAACAGCCATGCACTGCTGCAGAATGTAAAAGCGGCCGTCAGCCGCGTCGGACTCGACCGCGTCACGGTTTCGTCCACGGGCACGCAGATGGCTCCACTGTCGGTGTCCTATCAGCGCAAGCTGGGTATGGGCGCTGACCTCGTCAAGACTTCGCGCAAGCTGAGCCAGGCCGAAGCCAACCAATTGATACAGCAACTGGCGGTTGATCCCGCGGTTGCGTATGTGCAACCCAATTACCGGCTACATATGGTGCGGGATATCGCCGCTCCCGTTCCATTGAATGCCATGAGGAAAGCGCAGATCGATAGTTCCACGCCGCAAACAACAACCTCCGATGATCCTCTGTACAGCACGCATCAATGGGATTATTGGGATGCGACAGGTGGGGCCAATATCAACAATGCCTGGGAGCTGGCCGATGGCACGGGTGTTACTGTCGCCGTGATCGATACAGGCATCACCCAGCATCCCGATCTTGATACGTCACTGGCCGATGAGGGTTACGACTTTATTAGCGACCCTTACCTTTCAGGCAGGGATACCGAGGGACGTGTGTCTGGCGGCTGGGATACGGGCGATTGGACCAACACCGCTCCTTGGAACGATCCTGTCAACGGATGTGTGGACCCAGGCTCTTCGGGTCAACCCAGCAGCTGGCATGGTACACACGTGTCTGGCACGGTTGCTGAGCTGACTAACAATAGTGCTGGTCTGGCGGGTACCGCCTACAACGCCAAGGTGTTACCGATACGCGTGCTTGGCCACTGCGGCGGTGACGTTGCCGATATTGCTGATGCCATCACATGGGCATCCGGTGGTGATGTACCTAACATGCCCTCCAACACTCACGTCGCTCAGGTGATCAACATGAGCCTGGGCGGATTTGGTGTCTGCTCGGCAAGCGATGCCATGGGTGCGTCGATCAGCCAAGCCATTCGGCGCGGTACCACGGTCGTTGTGGCTGCGGGCAACGATGCTGACGACTCGGCTAACTATTCGCCTGCGAGCTGCCCAGGCGTCATCACCGTCGCATCCAATGGTGCTGCCGGCAAACGCGCGTTCTATTCCAACTACGGCTCGAAGATAACGTTGTCGGCCCCCGGTGGTAGCCTTTGCCCGGACGACTCCGCTCCAAGCGCTAACGGTCTATGCTCCGATGGTTCCGATTACCGCGAAAATCTCAAGGGCTGGGTATTTTCGGCACTCAATGATGGCGAGACCACCCCAGGGCAGCCCAATTACGCGGGGTACATCGGTACTTCGCAAGCTGCGCCGCACGTTGCCGGCGCGGTGGCATTGATGCTGAGTGCCACTCAGGCAGCGGGTTTGCCGCAACCGACATCTGACGAGATCAAGGACATTCTGGTTAAGTCGGCGCGCTCTTTCCCGGTTGCCGATGACGGGCGTTCCGGCGCTGGCATCCTGGATGCTCATGCCGCCGTCAAGATGGCGGTGAACGGCGACGACAACGGGGGCGGCACGATAGCCCGCTTGCTGACCAAGGGTGTCTTGGTGCCGGGCCAGAACTCCATCGTCAACGGCACCCTCTATGCGATCGACGTGCCGGCGGGTGCTACGACGTTGAACTTGCGCACGCTGGGTGGCGCGGGTGACGTGGCCTTGTATGTGAAGGCGGGCAGCGCCCCGGCAGCAGACGGCAGCAATGCGGATTTCACTTCCACTAAACGCGGCACCAGTCAAGCGGTTGTCATTCAGAAGCCGCAAGCAGCCAGATATTATCTGCGCGTGGCCCCTCAGTCGGGCAGCAGCTTCACCAATATCTCGGTGCTGGCCGATTACAACCCGTAATAGCACGCAGGCATTCTCGATACATTGGCTACAACATCCACATAAGCTCAAACGTCAAGTCCTCAGTCCGGTGGCATACCGGACTGAGGGCTCTGATCCCTGGCTAAACTTTCCAACTTCTTGATGTCATGTCATTCGCGTCGCATGCGTGTAGTAATTCTTTCGTTGCGCGCGCCAGGCGCCTCCGGTCCAAGCAGCATCGATCGGAATGAGTGGGATGAAATCGCAGCTTTCGTGCAGCGCCTCATGCGAGAGTTCATCCCGGCGGCCGCACTGGATTGCAGCGCTTCCGCATCACCTACTCAGATAGGGAGTTTTTACTACAAGTAATTACCTGCTTGTATTACTGACCCTTACGAGCCTGTGCGCATAGCATCGTCTTGCAGTGGATGGCAGTGAGCGACAGATTCCAGTCCTCTTCAATCCGGGGCTCGAAGCTGTGGCCTGCGCCATCACCAATCACTCGTTTGCAATGGCACTGAAAACAATAGCTGAGCTTGGTTCTCTCTCGCGCATGCGCGAAAGAGCAGGGTTGAGCCGTTGGCCCAATCCGTTTGGGGGAATCCGGGATAACCGCCTCTTTGGCTCAAGAGCCAATTCATGACAAGGAAAAGCGCGTATGAAGTCGTTTTCCACTTTACGTCACACAGCACTGATGGCAGCCATGGTTCTGATCATGCCTGCCGTGCACGCCACCGACATGCAGCAGCAGGCTGCCTCGAAGATATCGACAGTAAGCAGTCAGGAGACTGACAGCTATGACAAATTCATCATCTCCTACCGCGAAGGTAGCGGTATTCGCAACAATCCTTCGGAAGTAGTGAAGGATGTCCAGTTTGCGATAACTGCCTCTGGTGTCGATCGCATGGGTTCTCGATCCGCGACAGATCTCCAGCAGCTGGTTGTCACCTATAAGCGAAAGTTAGGCATAGGAGCCGAACTTGTTCAAACCTCGCGCAAGCTCGGCATGGTCGAAGCCAATGCGTTGATGCAAAAAATCGCGGCGAATCCTGACGTGGTTTATGTAGAGCCGGATCGCAAGTTGCGTATCGAGGGTGCGGCCGAGCCGACCTTTCCGTCGTTGCGCTCCGACGCTGGCAGGAAAGCACTCTTCATTGCGCCTTTGGCGTTCGCGCCCGACGATCCTTACTACCAGCGGCAATGGAACTTTTACCTGTCAGGTGTTGCGAACGCGAACATAGACAAAGCGTGGGATTTGGCAAGCGGCGACGGCGTTACAGTAGCTGTCATCGATACAGGCATCGCTCCAAACCCCGATCTTGACAACACGTTCGTTTGCGACGGTTACAACTTTGTATCAGATGACGGTCCTGATCGAGACAAATGCGGGCGGGATCCGGGCTATCCGGAGAGTTCCGGGACGCCCAGCAGTTGGCATGGCACCAAAGTCGCTGGAGTCATCAACGCCAAGACCAATAACGGAATCGGTGTGGCGGGTGTGGCCTACAACGCCCGATTGATACCGATCCGCGCGGCGGATCACATAGGTGTCGCTACTTCTGAGGCCGCCGATGCCATCGAGTGGGTGTCAGGTGGTCACGTAGATGGTATCGAGGATGCCAAATACCCGGCGCAGGTGATCAATATGAGTTTCGGAAACTATCGCAGCGGGAAATGCGAAGTTGCCGAGCCCGCGCTTGCCCAAGCCATCCAGCGCGCGATAGCGCGCAACGTGGTTATAGTTGCTTCCGCAGGCAATGACGGTGTGGATGGTACTGCCAACAACCACGTACCTTCTACTTGCCCTGGGGTGGTTGCCGTTGCTGCCTCGGACTATTCCTTCAATCGGGCCGCATACTCCAACTATGGCGCGGCGGTGGCGCTGGCGGCGCCTGTGGGCGACGGCATTGGAAATCCTGACCAGATGTACTACGAATGGTCATGGTTGCTAAGCAATTCGGGTACGTATGGACCTATCGACGATGCGGTGCCTAGGGTAGCTCCCGATGTCGGTACGTCCTTTGCCGCACCGATGGTCACAGGCACCGTGGCGCTCATGATCAGTGCCCGGCACAACGCCGGTCTTCCTATTGCTACGCCCGCGCAAATCAAGGCGTGGCTGACAAGTAGCGCGCGCCCTATTACGCCGGACAGGCCTATTGGCAGCGGCCTCTTGGACGCGCATGCGGCAGTGGTGAAGGCGATCACGGAATGACAGGAGCCAAGCACAAGATCGGCGGTGTATTGCCAGCTCTTGAAAAAATCCCCTTATGCATCACTTAGACGCCTGGTAGTCCCGTTCGCTTTTAGCTGATCAAATGTGTAATAAAAAGTGGCGCAGCCGTGAGCCGCGCCACTTTTTTTGAAGCATGTTGCATCTGTGGCAAAGGGTAGGGCCGAGTGCCCGATTCACGGCCAAAACTTAAGGCAACACTTAATTGGACCGCTGCGATCGCCGGGGCGATGAGTCGGCGGCGTTGAATTTGTGCCCATCAGTGCTGCGGCCGAAACCACCGCTGTTGGAGAAAGCCTACGAGGGTGACGAGAGACGTCGGCTGGCGTCCAACCTTGGCTTCATTCCCGTTATGCCACCTAAAAGCAATCGTCTTGAGCCATGGGTGTATGATCGAGAAACGTGCAAACGTCGCAACGACGTAGCGCAGCGCTATTTCGCAGCGATGCATTCGATTTCCACTCGTGCGTGCGCGGCAAGTTCCTTGACACCCACGGCGATGCGCGCCGGATACGGTTTGCTGAAGTAGGTTTTGTAGACCTCGTTGAAAGCGGGCCATTCCGCCATGTCCACGAGGAATACACTGCACTTCACAATGTTCTTCATCTCGTACCCGCTCGCGGCGGCGATCAGCTTGAGATTGTCCATGGCTTGCCGCGTTTCCGCCGCGATACCGCCCGGTACGGGAGCGTCCCCACCAAGGGGGATGCCGAGCGCCCCGGACAGAAAAAGCAGGTTGCCGACACGTGCGGCATCCGAAAATGGATAGTCACCGTTGTCCCCCAAATCCACAATTTCGATGGATTTTTTCGTGTCGGTCGCGGTGCTCGGCGGTGATGCGTTCGGTGCGCAGGCCGAGAGAGCCAGGCAGCAAGCGGCGATAGAAAGATGCTGTTTCATCGGTTACTCCATTCCATGGCGAGTTTATTTTCAGGTGAGCAAAATACCCGCGGGCAAACCCTTTATCTAGCGACCTTCTCAATGCCGCGCGAACTTTCCTGCATGACACCGAGGGCTATCAGCAGGGATCGATGGAATCGCTCTGGATCCTGAAGATGCGGCGAGTGCGCCAGATCGGCAAATTCCACCAGGGTTGATTGGGGGATGCGTGCGGCGGCTGTCTTGCCGAGTACGGCGTAGTTGGCAAGCCGGGCGACCACGTCCGCGGAGGCATGGTTGGTAAACGCGGTCTTGTCCTTCAGGCCAACGAAGAGCACAGTGGGCACGGTCAACTTATCGAACTCGTAGACCACCGGTTGGTTGAAGATCATGTCGTGAGTCAATGCTGCACTACGCGCCACTTGCTGGCCGCCCGGACCGTTGTACATGCCGGCCTGCATCGTTATCCAACGGTCGAATTCCGGTCGCCATTCACCGCCGTAATGAACGGCGCGCTGATAATCCTTCATGTCTTCCGCGCTTGTCTTCCGCTCCTCCTGGTAGATTTCATCGATGGTTACGTAGGGAACGCCGAGGGCTTTCCAGTCCTCCAGGCCGAGCGGGTTGATCAACGCGAGCTGTTCTACCGATTCCGGATACATCAGGGCAAAGCGTGTCGCCAGCATGCCGCCCATTGAGTGGCCGATGACGGTGTACTTCTTTATGTGGAGGCTTTGCAGCAATCGGTGGGTATTGCTGGCGAGCTGCTGGAAGCTGTACTGGTAGGCGTCCGGTTTCGTCGATTTGCAAAAACCGATCTGGTCCGGCGCGATGACGCGGAAGCCGTTTTCCGTCAACACCTTTATGGTGGCGCGCCACGTGTCGGCGCAAAACAGCTTTCCATGCATGAGCACGACGGTACGGCCATTGGATGCGGCGGGCCTCGTGGGTGGAACGTCAAGGTACGCCATGTGGACGTTCTTACCTTGCGAGGCAAAATCGAACGTGCGCACCGGATAGGCGTAGTCGAAGCCCTCGAGCTCGGCGCCGTAGACAGGGGTGTTTTCTTTGGCCTGCGTATGGATCGAGAAAGATAGACCGAGCAGGGCGGCGATGCTTGCAAACGATCGGGCGAAGCTATCGTTTTTCATATTCATCCTTGTACTTGCTTCATGACTTCCTGCCATTGCTGCGTGCAGCGGCATAATCTGAATACTTCACGCGACGCAAAATTGTCAATAGCTCCGATCTCCATCATCGATGTGCTGTGATTGACAGATGATGTCGTAGACCTAAACGTGCGAAATCCATCCAAGCAACCAGCGCTGCCTGTACTGAAAGTGCAGCGGAGCAAGGGAGAGCATCATGACGAATGCCTGACACAAAACCGTGGCGGGTCTCCAGCTTGCCCAGCTCGATGTCGGTGTGGGAATGGCTATCGAAATACGCATGGCAACCTGAGCTTCAAATGGCGCATCGCAACCATCCCAACTGTGGCACATCATCAGACTCCGATTGATGTGCTGTGGAGGGAGGTTATGCATGCGGGTACCTTGTCCGTCTCGCGCCAAGTTCGGAGCGCCCAGTGCCTGAGAACATGCCAGCGAGGGAAAAGAGGCCCTATGTCGGGTTTTTTTTGTGGAAAAAGTCGCCTGGGACGATTAAGGCTTGCATTGCCAGTGTTGATCTATATGATGAGAATCCATAGACATCATCTATGATAAGCCATGAACTTGCGTGACCTCCATTACCTGGTTTCCCTGGCCGAACATCGTCATTTCGGGCGTGCGGCGGAAGCCTGTTTCGTCAGCCAGCCCACGCTCTCCACCCAGATCAAGAAACTGGAGGACGAACTGGGCGTGGCGTTGGTAGAGCGCACGCCGCGCAAGGTGTTGCTTACCGAAGTCGGCCGCGATATCGCCAATCGCGCGCGCGAGGTGCTGAACGAGATCGAGCAGATAAAGAGCGTCGCGCGCCGCACGGTCGATCCCGAATCGGGAACGGTGCGGCTGGGAATCTTTCCCACGCTTGGGCCTTATCTTCTGCCGCATGTGATTCCCGTCGTCCGCGAGCGCTTCCCGCGTTTGGAATTGCTACTGGTTGAAGAGAAAACCGAGGTGGTGCTGCATCGCTTGCGTGAAGGCAAGCTCGACGCTGGCGTTCTCGCTTTGCCGATCCACGATGACAATTTGCATGCGGAGCTGTTGTTCGAGGAACCGTTCCTGCTGGCGGTGCCGCAGTCGCATCCGCTGGCCAGGCGTCCGTCGCTGAAGCTCAGCGATCTGTCGGATCAGAGTTTGCTGTTGCTGGAAGATGGCCATTGTCTGCGCGATCAGGCCTTGGAGGTTTGCCACATGGCCGGCGCGGGCGAGAAGAGCGGTTTTCGCGCGACCAGCCTGGAAACGTTGCGGCAGATGGTGGCGGCCAATGTGGGTATCACCTTGTTGCCTACGCTGGCGGTGAAGCCGCCGGTAGCGCCGGCGCCGAATCTGCAGCTGGTGGAATTCAGCGGCCATCCGCCGAGTCGGCGCATTGCGATGGTGTGGCGCAAGAGTTCGGCGATGGGTGGTTTCCTGAAGCAGCTGTCGGAAGTGTTCAAGCATCTGCCGCATGATTTGCTTGATCCACACACGGCAGCGACGGCTTCGGCGAAGCGGCGGCGCGTGGCTTGAGCCATGTGCTCCCTCACGTTGCCTGGGGGCCTGGTTTGCATCGTCCCGCAAGCAAGGCAGGGGATAGTTTTTGGTTGACCCATAGATCGCGCACGAATGCCTGACCATCCCTTGCACCCCACCCGCATACGCCAGGCACTTGCCGAAGCCACGCAACGCCTCGGCGATCGAGTCGATGCGGAAGTGCTGCTGGCCTATGCCCTGTCCAAATCACGCAGCTGGTTGATCGCACACGCCGATGATCTGCTTTTATCCGATCATGCCGCAGCGTATGCGTGGCTGATCGAACAACGCGAAGCGGGCGAACCCATCGCCTACATCATCGGCAGGCGTGGCTTCTGGTCACTCGACCTGGAAGTGACGCCTGCCACGCTTATTCCGCGCCCGGAAACCGAATTGTTGGTGGAACTTGCGCTGGAGCGTCTGCCTGCCGATAAAGCATGCCGCGTACTCGACCTCGGCACGGGTTCTGGCGCCGTCGCCTTGGCAATCGCGCGCGATCGCCCCATGGCCCAAATTATTGCAACCGATGCAAGCAGCGACGCGCTTGCCGTAGCGCAACGCAATGCACGAAGCCATCACATCGGCAACGTCAGCTTCGTGCACGGCGACTGGTTTGCGCCGTTGGATGATCGCCGCTTTGACGTTATCGTCTCCAACCCTCCTTATATCGAAGCCACAGATCCGCATCTGCAGCAAGGCGATCTGCGTTTCGAGCCGATAAGCGCGCTCATGTCAGGAAGCGATGGGTTGGATGATATCCGTCGCATCGTGCGTGATGCCGGTCTTCATCTTGTGCCGGGTGGCTGGTTGCTGTTCGAGCATGGGTGGAACCAGGGCGGTGCGGTGCGCGCGTTGCTTCGTGATGCAGATTTCGCGGAGCTTTCAACGGCACATGATCTTGAACAACGCGATCGCGTGAGCATCGGGCGTAGGCCTGTCGCGGGCACTTGCGATTCGCCATGAAGCTGGGCGTAGACTGCAGCGACTGAAGGGGCCCGGATTCCATCAGTGCATTCGGGCGCAAACACGCAACGTTTATCCCGGATGTGCTGTCATGGACAATCGTATCGTCGCTCTTATGCCTGCGCTGCGCTGCCTGTCCCGCGTCACTCGCGGGCTGATCGTCGCCCTGATTGCGTCTGCGGCGGTGGCGCAAACCAACACGTCACCGGCATCTTCAAGCACTACGACGTCGCCAGCGTCAGGTCGTGGCAATCAGCATGTAACGTTGAATGAAGTGATGGTAACGGCCAATCGGCGCAGGGAGCCAGAACGCGATGTGCCTATGCATGTCGACACAGTACAAGCTGCCACACTGCAACAACTTGGGGCCAGGAATCTCAACGACTATGTCTCGTATCAGCCGGGCGTGTTCTTCGCCAGCGCAGGCGGCACGGGGCAGGGCGAGCTGGTGATGCGTGGCGTATCGACCGGTAACCAGACCAGCCCCACCGTCTCGCTTTATATCGATGACGTGCCGGTTGGCGGAAGCACTGTGTACGCGGCAGCGGCAACGTTTCTGTTCGATCCTGCGTTGCTCGATCTGGACCACATCGAATTCCTGTATGGCCCCCAGGGCACGCTGTATGGCGCGGGCTCGATGGGCGGTTTGGTGAAGTATGTGACGGTGAAGCCGGATCTCAGCGGTTTCGCCGGCAACGTCGGTGCGGATGTTTCCAACACCCATCGCGGGGGCACCAGCTATTCGGAACATGCCTCCATCAATCTCCCGCTCATCAAGGACAAGGCGGCAGTGCGCGTGTCCATGGTGGATCAGCACGCTACCGGTGTCTATCGCGCGGTGGGTGAAACGCCGGCAGGCGGCGCCGATCGCACGCACACCAAGGGTGCACGCGTGCAACTGGAAATTGATCCCATCGACAAGCTCAGCTTGAACCTCACGGCCATGGCCCAGAAGATCATGGCCGATGGTTTGTCGATGGGCGACTTCAACCTGCAAGGGCAACCGATTTCCGGCGGGCCGTACAACCGCGCGCTCAATCATCGCGAACCCTTTACGCAAACGTTGCAGCTTTACTCTTTCCACGCCGGCTACGACTTCGACTGGGCGAGGATGGATTGGATCAGCGCTTACCAGAATTTCGTCAATCACAGCGTGCAGGACTATCCGGATTCATTTCTTGGACTGCTGAACGAAATAGGCCCGTTGTTCGGCGTGAATCAGCCGCTCGGCTCGCTGTATGTCGATTCGCAGTACGCCGTGCACAAGTCGTCGCAGGAAATACGCTTTACGTCCCCAAAGAACCAGGCGCTCGATTGGCTGTCCGGTGTCTGGCTGAATCGCGAAGACGTGTGGGAGCAATACATGCTGCAAGGGGATAACGTTTCGCCGCCCGGTACCACGCCGTTGATTGCGCAAGCCGTAAATTCCCGATTCGAGGAATACGCCGGTTACGGCGACCTTACCTGGCATATCCGCCCCACGCTGGATCTCACCGTCGGCGCGCGTGCCAGCGGCAATACGCAAACACTTTCCAGCTTCGAAAAGGGGGCGTTTGCCGGCAGCCCCGGCGGCTTTAGCGAACATGTCAAGAATCAGGACGTGACCAAGTTGCTCACGTTGAGCTGGCGGCCTACCGATCGGGACAATCTCTATTTGCGCGCCTCAACGGGCTATCGGCCGGGCGGCCTGCAGGCACCGTTACAAAGCACACTGTTGGTGCCCAACCCGAACGCCACCAGTACGTTCGGCTCCGATAATTTGGAAAGCTACGAGCTAGGCTACAAAGGCAGTTATCGGGACCATCACTTGAATGTCGGCTTCGATGGCTACGACATCGAGTGGCATCACATGCAGCTCTACACCTATACCCTGGGCAACACGATCATCCAGAACGCTGGCGATGCACGCATCAAGGGCATCGAGATGCAAGGCAGCTATGCCCAGGGGCCGTGGGAGCTTGGCGTGTCCAGTGCGTACACGGACGCGTTTACCGACAACGGGGCGCCGCAATTGGGCATCCAGCCCGATGCCAAGCTGCCGTACTCGGCGCGATGGGCCGGTACGGTGAGCGGCAAATACACGTTCGCTCTTGCCGGCACAAATGCGTACGTGGGCGCGGTGGTGCGCGGCTCCAGTCACCGCAATGCCGGTTTCGATGGCGATAGCAGCGACCCTAATTTCAAGCTGCCGGGCTTTATGTTTCTCGATCTGAACGTCGGCGTGAACTTGCGCGGCGGCGCCAATGTGGATTTCTACGTACGCAACGTGACGAATCGACAGGTGCCAATTGGTACGTTGAACGATGAGGCGGTGAATTTCCTGGCTACGGTCGGTGGGCCGATGCTGGTGCAGATGTCGACGCCGCGGACGGTAGGGATGGCGTTCAATGTGCCGTTTTAGCGACAAAGCCTCACTGACGCGACGTATTTAGCTAATGCCCCGTGCCGCTGATTTCCTTCGGCGGCTTGATCGCATACAGCAATGCCGGCAAGAAGATAAACGTCGCCAGCAACACCGCCACCAGGCTTACCAGCAACATGCGTCCCATGCTGGCCATGCCCAAGTCATGCGATAGCGCCAAGGACCCAAACGCGGTACCGGTGGTAAGCGCCGAGAACAGCACGGCACGCGCCGAAGCGGAACTCACGAATCGCCGCATTCCTGCGCGCCAGTTCATTACGAAGTACACGTTGAACGACACGCCCACGCCCAGCAGCAGCGGCAGCGCAATGATGTTGGCGTAATTCACGGCCATGCCCATTGCGCCCGCAAGCAATGCGGTAATCAGCGCGGACATGCCCAGCGTCAGGAGCACAATGCCGGCGTCCTTGAGGCGGCGGATCACCAGCATCAGCACAATGGCGATCGCGACAATCGCCAGTGCCGCCGCTTGCTTGAACGCGCGCATGATGGTGTCGGCCGAAGCGATGGTGGTGACGGCGGGGCCGCCGGCTTCGGGCGCGACGCGTTGCACGGCTTCGACGAATTTGCGCAGGCCGTCCGTGTCTTCTTCGTTGACGGTGGGCGATACCTGGATGCGCACCTGGCCATTCGGGCTGAACCAATCGCGCTTGATCGATTCGGGTAGCGATTGCAGCGTCACGCCCTGCGCATTCAGCGCATCGCGCAGGCTGTTCAATTGCTTCGGCAGGAAGCGGCTGATCGCTTCGTTCATCATCATCAGCCGGTCATCGGGCGCCTTGCTCAGCTTCTGCAAGGCGGCGTCGACGCTGTGCAGCGGTGAATCCGCCGTCATTTCCGATTTGGCATCGTTGATGGCATCCAGCGTGTCGCTGATCGCCGAGCGCAATGCTTGCGGCGTAACCGGCGGGGCGGACGGATCGACATCCAGCGACGGCAGCATCAACACCTGCGCCTGGTTGAGCTGGGCCAGCGAGGCCTCCTGATCAGCCGGTACGAACGTTGCTCCCGAGATTACCTGGGACACTTCCGGCAGCTTGGACAGCCTGTCCGTCAGCGTGCGCGCGGTGTCCAGGTTGGGCACCATGATGTTGATGTTGAACGGGTTGGTGACCGGGTTGTCGGCCAGGCTGCGCAGCGTGCGCATCGGTTCGGAATTGGGATCCTGCGTGTTGAGCGGATTGGCGTCGAACGGCATGCGTATGCCGGCGATCAAGCCGGCGATGCCGAGTGCGGCGAACACGAACAATACCGGCTTGTAGTAGCAATGCAGGAACGAGTCGAGTTTTGGTCCGAACGGCAGCGACAGTTCCTTGTTCTGGCGCAAGGGCTTGGCCAGGCTCAGCAAGGCCGGCAGCAGGGTAAGCGTGCACACCAGCGCAATGCCCATGCCCACGCCTGCGATGGTGCCCAGTTCGGCCACGCCGACGAAACTGGTGGGGGAGAAGGCGAGGAATCCACAGGCGGTAGCGGCGGCAGCCACGGCGATCTGGTTGCCGGATACGCGCGCGCCTGCGGCCAGGGCCTTGTCGATGTCATCGAGCAGCATGCGCTGTTCGCGCAGGCGCACCGCGAACTGGATGCCGAAGTCCACCGCCAAGCCCACGAACAACACCGCGAACGCCACCGAGATCACGTTCAACGTTCCTACCGCGATGGCGGCAAAGCCGGTGGTGAGTGCAAAACCCACCAGCAGCGTGATCAGGATCGGCACGATGCGGCGGAACGAATGCATGGCCAGATACAGCCACAGCGCCAGCAGCAGCAGGCTGATCACGGTGCTGGCGACGATGCCCTTGGTCAACGCACCGAACTGCACGTCGGCCAGTGCGACCGAGCCGGTGTAGTCGACGCGCACGCGGCCGGCTTTCACATCCGGCAAGTCTTTGGCGATGCGTTCCAGCGCTTGCGTCGCGGCCAGGCCCGGTTGCAGTGAACCGTCTTCCAGCACCGGATGGGTAAGCACGAAGGTCGCGTTCTGCGGCTGCTGCGTCACGTCCGAACCAAGCAGGCCTTGCCACGACAGCGGCGTGGGATGGCCATCGGCGGCGTTGTCGAGCACCCGGGTCAGCTGGTCCAGCGCGGGTTTGTACGGGGAAAGGTCGGCATGCTGGATGCGCACGCCCGCGGCCATCAGCGACACGCCGTTCAACAAGCCGCGCGCCGACGGATCGGCGGCCAGTGGGCCCAGCAGCGGTTGGGCATTCATCAGCGAATCGAGCATCTTGCTCAATTCATCCGGACCGAGCAGCAGCAGGCCTTCTTGGCGGAAGAAGGGGTCGGCATCCGGCCGGCTCACGTCGATGAAGTGTTTCTTGTCCGCGCTCAACGCCTTGGCCAACGCGGCGGCGGTTTCGTCGGACTCCTCCGGCGTATCGCCGCGCACCACCACCGCCAGCACGTTGTTGAACTGCGGAAACTCCTTGTCGAACGCCATGGCGTGCTGACGCCACGGCAGCGTCTTGGCAAAGAGGTTGTCGGTATCGGTATCCACGCCCAGCCGCCCGGCGGCGACCCAGACGCTGACACCGGCCAGCGCGAAGAAAACCAGCACTACGGCAATGGCGTAGCGCCGGCAGAATTGGACGAGGCGGACGATGAACTCTGTCACGAGCCTGGGACTCCTCAAGCCGTGTATGAAAAACGTTAAGGATAGTGCATAACGCGCAGGTTTCCCTTAGGCGGTGGTAACTACACAACTGGCTTGAGGGTGACGGCGGCGTCGAATCCCTGCCATCGTTATGGCAAAGCACGCTTGCAGAGCGTAGGCCGGGGTTTCATCCCGGCACGTCAGGCACTTGCCAGGTTTAGCGCGACGGCTTGGGGAAAGCGCCCCTTGATGGCCTCGCGAATGCCCGGCAAATCCAGGCCGGCCTCGCTCAATACCTCCTCGCGGCTGCCGTGTTCCAGGTACCTGTCCGGCAGCCCCAGGTGGAGCATCGGCAGGGCCAAGCCGTGTGCAGCGAGGCATTCGGCTACCGCCGAGCCCGCACCGCCGGCGATGGCGTTGTCCTCGAGGGTGATGAAGGCGTCATGGCCGTTGGCCAACTCCACCAGCAGCGTTTCGTCCAGCGGCTTCACGAAGCGCATGTTGACCAGGGTGGCATCGATTTCGGCGGCGATGTCGCTGGCGGGCGCGAGCATCGCGCCGAAGGCCAGCATCGCCAGCCGGCGGCCGCGGCGGCGCACCTCCGCCTTGCCGATGGTCAACGTATCCAGTGTCTTGCGGACCGGCACACCGGTGCCGCTGCCGCGCGGATAACGGATCGCCGCCGGGCCGGGGTGCTGGAAGCCGGTATTCAGCATGAGCCGGCACTCGTCCTCATCGGCGGGCGCCATGATCAGCATGTTCGGCAGGCAGCGCAGGAAGCTCAGATCGAAGCTGCCCGCATGCGTGGCGCCATCCGGGCCGACCACACCGGCGCGGTCGATGGCGAAAGTGACATCCAGGTTCTGCAGCGCCACGTCGTGAATCGCCTGGTCGTAGGCACGCTGCAAAAAGGTGGAATAGATCGCCACCACCGGCTTGGCGCCTTCGCAGGCCAGGCCGGCGGCGAGCGTCACCGCATGCGGCTCGGCGATCGCAACGTCGAGGTACCGGTCGGGATATGCCTGGGAAAAACGCACCAATCCCGAGCCTTCGCGCATGGCGGGCGTGATGCCGAACAGGCGCGCATCGGCGGCGGCCATATCGCATAGCCACTCGCCGAACACGTCGCTGTAGGTAAGTTTGCCGGGGCCCGCTTTCTTCATCACGCCGGCCTGCGGATCGAACGGGTTTACCGCGTGATATTCGATCTGCGCCTGCTCCGCGGGTGCGTAGCCTTTGCCCTTGGTGGTGATCACGTGCAGCAATTGCGGGCCTTTGGCGTCTTTCAGCGTGCGCAGCACTTCCAGCAGTTTCGACACGTCGTGGCCGTCGATAGGGCCGGTGTAGTGGAAGCCCAGTTCCTCGAACATCGTGCTCGGCACGGCCACGCTGTCGTCGCGTTTTTCCAGGCGTTTGGCGAGACCGCCGACGTTTTCGCTGATCGACATGCCGTTGTCGTTGAGCACCACCAGCAGATCCGCGCTGAGATCGCCGGCATGGTCGAGGGCTTCGAACGCCATGCCGGCGGTCATTGCGCCATCGCCGATCACGGCGACGAATTTGCGCGTTTCGCCTTTGTGCTGTGCGGCGATGGCCATGCCGAGCGCGGCAGAAATCGAGGTGGAGGAATGGCCCACGCCGAAGGCGTCGTACTCGCTTTCCTCGCGGCGCGGAAACGGTGCCAGGCCGCCTTTTTTCTTGATGGTGGTGATGCGATCGCGCCGGCCGGTGAGGATCTTGTGGGGATAGCACTGGTGGCCAACGTCCCAGATCAACCGGTCGTGCGGCGTGTCGAAGACGTAATGCAAAGCCACCGTCAGCTCTACCACGCCCAGGCCGGCACCGAAATGGCCGCCGGAGCTGGCGACGGCTTCGATCAGGTAACCGCGCAGTTCGTCGGCGATGGCAGGGAGTTGTTCATCGGCGAAGCGGCGCAGGTCGGCAGGGGACTGGATGGACGCGAGGCGGGGAAAGCGGGAAAGATCGATCATCCGTCTATTGTGCGCTCTCTTGCCGGCTTTTCTGAGGCTTGCAGAAAGGCGTGGATCGCTATGGCGCCACGGCGAGGCGGACGCTACGCCAACGCCTCACGCCGATGCCGCGGCAGGTGGCTCACCAGAAATTCCATCTGGTCCGCCAGGATGTTGCGGTTGGAGAGGATCAAATGCTCCACCCAGCTCGGCCGGTAGGGCACTGCGAGCAGCGGCATGTTCGCTTCCTGCGGCGTGCGGTTGCCCTTCTTCAAGTTGCAGGCCAGGCAGGCGCTGACCACGTTTTCCCATTCGTCGCGGCCGCGCTTGGAAATCGGCAGCACGTGGTCGCGGGTCAGCTCGCCGCGAGAGAAGCGGACGCCGCAATACATGCACAGGTAGCGGTCGCGGCTGAACAGGGCGACGTTGGTCAAGGCGGGCGCGGGGTCGATCGCGTGGTCGTGGCAGTGGCCGCGGCTGGCGACGATCGGGTGCAGTTCGATGCGGCTTTGCGCGCCCAAGTGCCGGTTATGGCCGCCGTGCACGGTGAGGCAGGGGTCGCCCAGGGTCCAGGCGACGGCGTCTCGCACATAAAGGCATACCGCGTCCTGCCAGCTGATCCAGTCGAGGATCCGGCCCGCAGCATCCAGTGACAGTACCCGGGTCGAATTGAGGTCGGCCCTGTGTGGCACTTCCATAAGCATGCGTTTCGTCCTTCACGTCTAAGCGAAAGAGCGTCTTTCTATGCAATGGCGCTCGGTTTTTCCCGAGCATAGACCAAGTTGATTGCAAAACACATGCAATGGGTAGAGGGGCGCTGACGGAAACGCGGGTCAAAGTGCCAACTCGCCCCGGAAATCCCGCGCTGATATAGTGGCTGTTCATCCGTAGTCCCGACGCCGGGCTTGGGAGGGGGAGCCGTGGGTGGCGACCCCGGCACGGCGGGGCAGAGGTAAGTAACGTGGCTGAAGTACTTTTCTACGAGCGTCCTGTTCCGCTCAACCGCACCGTACACAAGGATCTGCGCATCAAGGGGCTGCAAAACCTCAAGTTCGCGCACAACGTGCACTCCGTGCCGCTGACCTGTACGGAATTCCCCATCACCGCCCGTGACATCCCGATCCTGTTCGCCGGCCCCGACGAGGCCAACGCCGGCCCGATGGCCCTGCTGGGCCTGCGCCAGAACGAGAACCTGTATCTCGATGCAGACGGTCAGTGGGTCCCGAACGTGTACATCCCGGCTTTCGTGCGCCGCTATCCGTTCGTGCTGGCCGAAAAGCCGCCGGGCGCCGAAGGCGACGACTTCACCGTGTTCCTCGATGAAGCCTACGAAGGTTTCAACAGCGCCGAAGGCGAGCGTCTGTTCAAGGAAGACGGCAGCGAGAGCGACATGCTGAAGAACGCCGTGACCTTCCTGGGCGAATTCCAGCAGCACGTTGCGCGTACCAAGCAGCTGATGGAAGACCTGCGCAAGTACGACCTGCTTGAGCCGCGCAACATCCGGCTGGAGCGCAACGGCAACGTGATCAACCTCAACGGCCTGTACGTGGTCAGCGAGGAAAAGCTGCGCAAGCTCGACGCCGAAACCACGCACCGCTTCCTCACCGATGGCACACTGGGCTGGATCTATGCCCACCTGCTGTCGCTGATGAACATCGATCGCGTGGGTCAGCGCCTGGCTGTGCGCGAGGAAGCCGAAGCGGCCAACGCCACCAAGAACTGATCGGCTTGCCCTGTAGCGATCATGAAAAAGCCACCCGCTTGGGTGGCTTTTTTTTGCCGGCTGCCATTGAGGTATCGCGCACCCCATGGCCGTCATTCCCGCGAAAGCGCACTGCTGTCCGGGGAAATTCGATCATGCGA
>NZ_DAIOEU010000011.1:0-108831 GCF_036746095.1 Dyella sp. | reverse complement strand
GCGCTCGTCGCGCTGCTGGCGGCTTGCAGCAACGGCGCGCAGGATTCCGCGCAGGACGCACAGAAGTCGGCTGACCAGGCCCAGCAAGCTGCTACGCAGGCTGCTGACCAGGCTCAGAAGGCCGCTGCTGCTTCCACCGCTGCTGCTCCGGCTGCTGCTCCGGCTTCCACCGCTGCTGCTCCGGCCGCTGCTCCGGCTTCCACGGCTGCCGCTCCGGCTGCTGGCGATGCGATGAAGAGCGCCGCTGCCGATGCTTCGAAGGCTGCCGACAAGGCTGCCGACGCTGCCAAGTCGGCTGCGACCGCTGCGAAGGACGCCGCCAAGGACGCTTCGAAGGGTAACTAATCCTTCGTTCGTAGCTCGGCTAAACCGGCCGCCGTCTGGCGGCCGGTTTTTTTATGCCGGACCGCCAACCGGTATCATCCACGGTTTGCCCCACGAGCTTGGCGACACATGAGCGTCCTTACCTCGCAGATCGATCCCCGCTCCTCCGATTTCCAAACCAGCAGCGCGAACCTGCGCAGCCTGGTGGATGACTTGCATCAGCAACTGGCGCGCCATGCCGAGGGCGGCGGCGCCAAGGCGCGCGAAAAGCACACCGCGCGCGGCAAGCTGCTACCGCGCGAACGCATCCGCGCCTTGCTCGATCCCGGCTCGCCGTTCCTGGAACTCTCGCCGCTTGCGGCGCATGGCATGTACGAAGGCGCAGCGCCGGCCGCCGGCGTCATCACCGGCATCGGCCGCGTGCATGGCGTCGAGGTGGTGGTGGTGGCCAATGACGCCACGGTCAAAGGCGGCACGTATTTCCCGATGACGGTCAAGAAGCATCTGCGCGCCCAGGAAGTAGCGCTGGAGAATCGCCTGCCCTGCATCTACCTGGTCGATTCCGGCGGCGCGTTCCTGCCGATGCAGGACGAGGTCTTTCCGGACAAGGAACATTTCGGCCGCATCTTCTACAACCAGGCGCGCATGTCGGGCCTTGGCATTCCGCAGATCGCGGTGGTGATGGGTTCGTGCACCGCTGGCGGCGCCTACGTGCCGGCAATGAGCGATGAAACCATCATCGTGCGCGAACAAGGCACGATCTTCCTCGGTGGGCCGCCGCTCGTGAAGGCGGCGACCGGCGAAGTGGTGGACGCCGAAGCACTCGGCGGCGCCGACGTGCATACGTCCACCTCGGGCGTAGCCGATCATTTCGCCGAGAACGATGCGCATGCGCTGTCGATCGCGCGCGATATCGTGGCCAGCCTCAACCGCAACAAGCCGATGCCGCTGGCAGTGAAGGCGCCGGTGGAACCACGCTATGCGGCGGAAGAGCTGTATGGGGTGATCCCCCAGGACACGCGTCGCCCGTTCGATATCCGCGAGATTATCGCGCGCATCGTCGACGGCTCTGAATTCCATGAGTTCAAGGCACGCTACGGCAAGACGCTGGTGTGCGGCTTCGCGCACATCCATGGCTATCCGGTAGGCATCATCGCCAACAACGGCATCCTGTTTTCCGAATCCGCGCTCAAGGGCGCGCACTTCATCGAGCTGTGCAACCAGCGCAATGTACCGCTGGTGTTCCTGCAGAACATCACCGGCTTCATGGTCGGCAAGAAATACGAGAACGCCGGCATCGCCAAAGACGGTGCGAAGATGGTCACTGCGGTAGCTTGCTCGCACGTACCGAAGTTCACGGTGGTGATCGGGGGCAGCTTCGGCGCCGGCAATTACGCCATGTGCGGTCGTGCGTATGGCGCGCGTTTCCTGTGGATGTGGCCGAACGCGCGCATCAGCGTGATGGGCGGCGAGCAGGCCGCCAGCGTGCTGGCGACGGTGAAGCGCGATGGCATGGAGGCTGCCCGCCAGACGTGGAGCGCTGAGGAAGAAGAGGCTTTCAAGGCGCCGATCCGCGATCAATACGAACGCCAAGGACACCCCTACTACGCCACGGCGCGGCTGTGGGACGATGGCATCATCGATCCGGCCGATACGCGCCGCGTGCTCGGGCTGGCGATTTCGGCGTCGTTGAATGCGCCGATCGAGCAGCAACGGTATGGCGTATTCCGGATGTAGCATGCTTTGCCCCTCGCCCTCCGGGGAGAGGGGCTAAAGCCGCAGACAGGACGTACAGGGGGAAAGCAACAACATGATCGTCGGCATCGATCTCGGCACCACGCATTCGCTTATTGGCTGCTACGGCGAGGAAGGGCCGCAGCTCTTCCGCAACGCGCTGGGCGACTACCTCACGCCTTCCGTCATCAGCGTGGACGACGATGGGCACATGCTGGTCGGCGCGGCCGCGCGCGACCGGCTGATCAGCCATCCAGCCGCCAGCGTCGCGGCCTTCAAGCGCTGGATGGGCACGGCACGCGAAGTGCAGCTTGGGCAACGCAGCTTTCGTCCGGAGGAATTGTCCGCATTGGTGCTGCGCTCGCTGCTGGCCGACGCCGAAGCCGTACTGGGCGAAAAAGTGCAAGAGGCAGTGATCAGCGTGCCCGCCTATTTCTCCGATGCGCAACGCAAGGCGACGCGCGCCGCGGGTGAGTTGGCGGGCATCAAGGTGGAGCGGCTGATCAACGAACCCACCGCCGCCGCCCTCGCCTATGGCCTGCAGGAGCGCAAGGAAGGCAGCCGTTTCCTGATTTTCGATCTCGGCGGCGGCACCTTCGACGTATCGGTGCTGGAGATGTTCGAAGGCGTGGTGGAAGTGCACGCCAGCGCCGGCGACAACTACCTTGGCGGCGAGGATTTTCTCGATGCGCTGCAGGCGGCATGTCTTGCCGACCTGAAACTGCGCGCCGAGGATTTCTCGGCGATCGAACGCGGCCTGTTGCGCCGCCGTCTGGAACTGGCCAAGCGCAGCCTGAGCCAGCAGCCTGAAGTAAGCGTGGAATGCCAGGCCGGCAAGCACGCCATCAAGTGGAACATCGACCAGGACCGCTTCTTCAACCTGGCTGAACCTTTGATGCAACGCATGCGCATGCCGCTGGAGCGTGCGTTGCGCGACGCGCGCCTGCGCCCCGATCAACTCGATGAGATCGTGCTGGTGGGCGGCGCCAGCCGCATGCCGCTGGTATCGCGCCTGATCGCGCGCATGTTCGGCAAGCTGCCGTTGCGCCACGTCAATCCCGATGAAGCCATCGCGCTGGGCGCATGCGTCGCCTCCGGCCTCAAAAGCCGCAATGCGAAGCTGGAAGAAGTCATTCTTACCGATGTGTGCCCGTATACGCTGGGCGTGGAAATCGGCCAGCGCGATGCACAGGGGCACGTGCAGAATGGCTTGTTCTCGCCAATCATCCAGCGCAACAGCGTGGTGCCGATCAGCCGCGAAAGCAGCTATTGGCCAATGAGCGAACGGCAAGCCAAGCTCACGCTGAACATCTACCAGGGCGAAAACCCAATGGTGGAGAACAACATCAAGCTGGGTGAGCTGGAAATCGCACTCAACCCCACGCTTCCCGTTTCTGGCAACGAAGTGGTCGTGCGCTTCACCTACGATATCAATGGCGTGTTGCAAGTGGAGGCAACCCCGAAAACCAGCGGCATACGCCACGAACTGGTGTTGCAGCAAAACCCCGGCATGCTCAATGACGAAGAAATTCGCGCACGGCTGGCCGCCTTGTCGGAACTGAAAATCCATCCGCGCGCCAAGCAGGAAAACATCGCCCTGCTCGCACGCGCCGAGCGATTGTTCGAGGAACATCTCGCCGCCCGCCAGGTGCTGCAGCAATGGATCGGCCATTTCCGGCAAGTACTGGAAGCACAGGACGAACGCCTGATTGAAGAGCATCGCAAAAACTTTAGCGATGCGCTGGATTCGCTGGAGGCGCAGCTTTGAACTGGGCGTTTGCGCTGCTGGGACTGACGCCGGAAACGGATGCCGCCAGCGTCAAGCGGGCGTATGCGCGTTTGTTGCGCACCACGCGGCCGGATGAGGATCCGGAAGCGTTCCAGCGTCTGCATACGGCGTACAAGTTGGTGCTGGCGCACGTCACCAGGACTGCGCCGCCGCCCGTCAATGCATCGTCGACAACGGCGCAAAAAGAACCGCATCGCCCGGACACCGTCGCATCGTCGACGCCTTCATCACCGCAAGGCAATGCTGCCAAGCTCCCTCCCGCTCCCGCCATTCATCTCGGCAACCTGACGAAGGACGTTATTCGTGCCGCCGTCGAAGCGGAAAACGGCAGCGCGCTTTTTCACCAGTTACAAAAGCGGCCGGAGTTCTGGTCCATCCCGGTCAAGCAACAGGCCGCCCAGGTCGTGCTGCAACGGCTGTTTCAGCAACCGCAAACCATATCGGGCGACAACATGGACGCGCTACTGCGTTTCTTCGATTTGGACCACGTCCTGTCGGGTGTGAATCCTGTCGCACTGCAAGCCTTGCGCGTGCGGCAAAGGACGCTGTGGGAATTGCTTCCCGAGCATCACCACGAACTGGCGCGGCGCATCGGGCGGATGCGCAACGGTCGCCCCGACGTGCTTTCGCTGCGCAAGGATCTTGCGTTTCTGCAACGACCTTTCAATTGGCTGCGCACGGCCTCCGCGGCCATGCAATCCCATCGAGGCCGCCGATTGGCGCATCTGGTCCAAGCGCTTTCCCATAACGGCCGCGTTGACGACATGCCTGCGGCGATTGATCGGCGACAAGCCATCTTCTGGTCACGCGGCGTCATCGTCGGCACGTCGTTGACATGGGAACGCTTCGCTCTCAATACCCTGCGCGCATGCGTGTGGACGTTGGCGGTCATTTTCGCGGTGATGGGAATCTTCGCGATGGGTGGCGGATCCGAGGCCGCTGGCATGGATTGGCATGCGGCGATACGGACCTCCAGCATTCTTGCCTCAACGGTGATCGGTGGGTGGCTGTTGATGGCGGGCTGCTGGTGGTTCGATCAATGGCAAGGCCAAGCGGAAGCGAAGCCGTCGCGCTGGCCATGGTTGCGCAGGCTCGCCATGCCGTTACTCTGCGTTTCGAGCGTGGCCATCCAGGCATCGGGGTGGGCGCACGCTTTCGGCGGCATGCTGGCCGCCCTGAGCTTTGTTTTTGCCGTGCGGCGATTCCGCCGCCGCACGCCGGCAAAAAGCGAGCTATTGCTCCGCACTGGACGCTTCGCGCCAGCGATGATTTTTTTCACCCTCATTCTTGGCGCACCGCTGGTGCACAAGATGGATGACAGTGACTTTCTGACCATGGCCATGGCCTTGCTTGGCCTTGCACTGTGGGGAATCGACATGTGGCTTCATCGCGCCTACCTGCACCCTAAGCTTGCACGAAGCTGACCTTGCATGCGCGCTTTCGCGGCGGCATGCCCTGGCAGCCGTTGTGTCGCGTGCTGATCCACTCCCCCTTGCACATGGCAAAAGAGCTTAGGCCGGAATGGAATCACAGCATCGGAAAAACCATCCCAGCTTACGGCCGCCTCTCAATGCCGGCGCGGACGGAATTGCAACGGCACTGCCTCGCCGCGCGCAGCAGCCGGTGGCTTCGGTCCACATGCGCCACACGTGCTGCAACCATCACTGCAATTGCCCGTCGCCTGTTTCGGCTGTAGACGGCGCGCGAAAGAACGCATCCACGCAGCATGCCCAGGCTGACCGAGATGAATCGACGCGGACGCCAGCCAACGGTTGGTGAGTTGTGGCGCCAGCTTGCGGAACGCATACAGCGCGCTGGCAAGCACCACCAGCGCGATCACCACGTACTGAACCAGCAGACCGGTACTCACGAGAACAACCCCGCAACCTGATAGGTAATAAACGATGCCATGTACGCCACGACAAACATGTAGCCGAAGGAAATCGCCACGTTGCGCCAGGACTGCGTTTCACGGCGAATCACCGCCAGCGTGGACATGCATTGCGGCGCAAAGGCAAACCACACCAGCAGCGACAACGCCGTCGCCAGCGAGAAATTGCCGGTAAGCGCATGTGCCAGGCCACCGTTCTGCGCATCGCCACTGACGGCATAGACAGTAGCCAGTGTCGCCACGGCCGTTTCACGCGCGGCAAATGCGGGAATCAATGCCAGGCTGATCTGCCAGTTGAAGCCTAGCGGCGAGAAAATGTGCTGCAGGAAGCGGCCAAGATAGCCGGCAAGGCTGTAGTTGATGGCGGGACCCGTAGCGCCTACCGGCGGCGACGGAAAGGTCGAGATAAACCACATCAACACCGTCAACGCCAGGATCACCCCGGTAAGGCGCTTCAAGAAGATGCTGCCGCGCTCGTACAAACCGAGCGCAACGTCGCGCACCCTGGGCAAGCGATAGGACGGCAATTCCATCAACAACGCGTGTTCGCTCTTGTCGCGGCGAATGCGCTTGATCACCCAGCCCACCGTCATGGCGCCGACAATGCCGGCCACGTACAAGGCGAACAGCACCACGCCCTGCAGGTTGAAGAACCCGAATACGCGGCGTGCGGGAATGAACGCGCCAATCAGCAGCGCGTATACCGGCAAGCGCGCGGAACAGGTCATCAGCGGCGCCACCAGAATCGTGGCGAGGCGATCGCGCGGATCGGTGATGCTGCGCGTGCCCATGATGCCGGGAATGGCGCAGGCGAAGCTCGACAGCAATGGAATGAACGAGCGGCCGGTCAACCCTACCGATACCATCAGGCGATCGAGCAAAAATGCCGCGCGCGGCAGGTAGCCCGACTCCTCCAGCATCAGGATGAAGAGGAACAGCACCAGAATCACCGGCAAAAAGCCGAGCACCGTGCCCAGCCCGCCGAAGATGCCGCTTACCACCAGATCGTGGATCGGGCCGGCAGGCAGCACCACGGCCGCATGCTCGCCAAGCCAGGTAAAACCTTCGCCGATCAGGTCGCTCATCGGCTTGCCGGATGCGTAGACCGCCTGGAAGACCAGGAACATCACCACCGCGAGCGTGAGCAACCCGAACACCGGGTGCAGCGCCCAACGATCGAGTGCATCGTCGATGGCAGCCGTGGCGCGTGGCATGGTGACGGTGGCCGCCATCAATTGGCGTACTTCGTCGTGGAGATTGGCGCGGCTGTCCGGATCGTCCGGCAGCGCAAGCGGCGCTTCCGGCAGATCGCCATCCACCCGCTCGACCAGCGCGCGCGTACCGCCACGCTTGACCGCAATGGTTTCCACCACGGGGATGCCGAGGCGACGCTGCAATTCCGCCACATCGATGGTGATGCCGCGACGGCGCGCCGCATCCATCATGTTCAAGGCCAGCACCACTGGCCGGCCGAGCCGCTTCACTTCCAGCACAAAGCGCAGATGCAGGCGCAGGTTGGTGGCGTCCGCCACGCAAATGATGAGGTCGGGTGCTGCCTCGCCGGGATAGTTGCCTTCCAGCACATCGCGCGTGATCTGTTCGTCCGGGCTGGCGGCGTCGAAGCTGTAGGTACCGGGCAGATCCAGGATCTGCATCACGCGGCCCGACGGCGCGGTGAATCGCCCTTCCTTGCGCTCCACCGTGACGCCGGCGTAATTGGCCACTTTCTGGCGTCCACCGGTGAGCTGGTTGAACAGCGCCGTCTTGCCACAATTGGGGTTGCCGACCAGGGCGATGCGCAGCGTATCGGCGCTCATGCAACCTCCCGCACCGTGACCCGCGAGGCTTCGGCACGACGCAACGCAAAGCGGGTCGAGCCGATCTGGATCAATAGCGGATCGGCGCCCACCGGGCCACGCGCGACCAGCTTCACGTGTTCGCCGGCCACAAAGCCCAGGTCACGCAGGCGCTGCGCGATCAGGTCATCGGCATGGGCATCTTCGACTCGTTCAACCACGGCGTTAGCACCTTTCGGCAAATCGGACAGGCGCACAGTTGTTACGCTTCTAAATAAGAATGGTTCGCATTGTATCCTCTTTTCGCATTGGGTGCAGGGGTCCGTCCCCCACTGAAGACGGACTGAAAGCGGCTGGCCGGCCGGAGGGCGATGCTACGCTTCAAGACATCCGCTCCCTATGCATGGACGTCCCATGACCACCATCCAGATCGCCGACCACGCGGGTATCCGCGAACTCCGCCTCAATCGCCCGGACGTGCACAACGCCTTCGACGATCGACTGATCGCCGAACTCACCGTGGCTTTGCGGGACGCCGGTGACGACCCCGCCGTACGTGTCGTGGTGCTGACCGGGGTGGGGGCAAGCTTCTCGGCCGGCGCAGACCTCAACTGGATGCGCGGCATGGCCAAGGCCAGCGAGGCGGAAAACCGCGAAGACTCCCTGCGCCTGGCGGCGCTGATGCGCACGCTGCAATTCCTGCCCAAACCCACCGTTGCCCGCGTCAATGGCGCGGCTTATGGCGGTGGCGTGGGGCTGATCGCCTGTTGCGATATCGCCATTGGCGTGAACACGGCCAAGTTCGGCCTTACCGAAGTAAAACTGGGTTTGGTGCCCGCCGTGATTTCACCGTATGTCGTGGCAGCCATCGGGGTACGCCAGGCGCGGCGTTTGTTCCTGACCGGCGAGATCTTCGATGCAGAAACGGCGATGAACATCGGATTGCTGCACGAGGCGGTCTCCGCCGAATATCTGGACGACACCGTGCACACCGTGCTCAAGCAACTGGCCAAGGCCGGCCCGCTGGCGCAGCGCGAAGCCAAGCAACTTGCCTTCAACATGCACGGACTCACCCTGCCCATGGCCGAACGTATCGACCATGACAACGCCGCATTGATCGCTCGGCTGCGCGTATCGGAAGAAGGCCAGGAAGGGCTTGGCGCCTTTCTCGACAAGCGCGCCGCCAACTGGGTTTGAGCATGCTGACGCCACGCTGGCAGCAGCAGTGCTTAGGCTGGGATGGCATCCCGGCTTTGTCGTGATTCCGGGTGCTGCTCATCCGGCCTACCTGCAACTCTTTGTCCCACTACGAGGCACGCCATGAAACGCATCATCAACATCGCCGACGTCGACCTGCAGCCACGCCCGCCCGCCTTCGCCGCCACCGGCGATGCCGCCCAGCGCTTCGATGCACGCATGGGACGCGTATCCATGCAGCTGGGCGCGGAGAAGCTCGGCTACAACATCACCGCGGTGCCGCCCGGCATGCGCGCGTTTCCGCTGCACAACCATCGTGTCAACGAGGAAATGTTCTTCATCCTGCAAGGTGAAGGCGAGATTCGCATCGGCAGCGAAAGCCACCCGATCCGCCAGGGCGACATCATCGCCTGCCCGCCCGGCGGGCCGGAAAGCGCGCATCAGATCATCAACACTGGATCGGTTGAAATGCGTTATCTCGCCGTGAGCAGCAAGCTTTCGCCGGAGATCTGCGAATACCCGGATTCCAACAAGTACGGCATCCTGGGTGAATTCGGGCCGGATGCGGAAGGCAAGCCGCAGATGATTCGCATCGTCATGCGCCAGGGCGACACGATCGATTACTGGGAAGGCGAGTAATGCGCCTGCCAAAGCGGCCACCGCTAGCTGGATGACATCCCGGCTTTTGTCCGCATGGCGATGCGGGGATTTCATCCCAGCCCAATGTGACGACGGCGCACGCATGCTGCGCCGCGCATCGGCCGCGTCACGCAATTCTGCTAGCTTTATGGGCTTTGCAGCTGCAAGCGATGGGTTGAGGAATCCGCATGTTCGAGCGTGTACTGATTGCCAATCGCGGCGAGATCGCCTGCCGCGTGATCCGCACCTGCCGGCGGCTGGGCATCCATACCATTGCGGTGTATTCGGAAGCGGACCAGGACGCGCAGCACGTGCGGCTCGCCGATGAAGCCTGGCCGATCGGCGGGCCACGGCCGGCCGAATCCTATTTGCGCGCCGACGCCATTGTGGAGGTCGCAAAAAAATCCGGCGCGCAGGCGATCCATCCCGGTTACGGCTTCCTTTCCGAAAACACCGCCTTCGCACGTGCCTGCACCGAAGCCGGCGTGACGTTTATCGGCCCACGCCCGGAAAGCATCGACGCGATGGGTTCCAAGGCTGCCGCCAAGGCGCTGATGGAACATCATCGCGTGCCGCTGGTGCCGGGCTACCACGGCGAAAACCAAGCGAGCGATTTCCTTGCCGAACAAGCACGCAAGACCGGCTTCCCACTGATGATCAAGGCCGCGGCCGGCGGCGGCGGCAAAGGCATGCGCATTGTGCGCACGGAAAAGGAATTCGCCGATGCCCTGGCCTCCGCGCAACGCGAAGCGGCCAGCTCGTTCGGCGATACGCGCGTGATCCTGGAGCGCTACGTCGAGCATCCACGGCATATCGAATTCCAGGTGTTCGGCGACACGCACGGCAACGTTATTCACCTCAACGAACGCGAGTGTTCCGCGCAGCGCCGCTATCAGAAAGTGCTGGAGGAAACGCCCTCCCCGTTCCTTGATGCCGAACGCCGCAAGGCCATGGGCGAGGCGGCGGTGGCCGCCGCGAAGGCGGTGAATTACGTCGGCGCCGGCACGGTGGAATTTATCGTGGCCCAGGATGGCAGCTTCTATTTCATGGAGATGAATACGCGCCTGCAGGTGGAGCATCCGGTTACCGAGGAAACCCTGGGCCTCGACCTAGTGGAATGGCAATTGCACATCGCCGCGGGCGAACCGCTGCCGCTGCAACAGGAACAAATCCAGGCTCGTGGGCATGCCATTGAAGTACGCCTGTACGCCGAGGATCCGGATCAGCATTTCCTGCCCGGTTCGGGCAAATTGCGCCGTTTGCGATTGCCCGCTCCGTCGCGTCACGTGCGCTTGGACGGTGGCGTCATCGAAGGCGACACGGTAACGATTTTTTACGATCCGATGATCGCCAAGCTGATCGTCTATGACACCGATCGCACGCAAGCGCTGCAACGCCTGCGCGAAGCCTTGGCCGAATGCGAGATCGTCGGGCCGAAATCGAACATCGCCTTCCTCGAACGGCTGGCGCGTCATCCGGTCGTGATCGAGGGCCGCATCGACACGGGTTACCTCGATCGCCACCTTGATGAATTTCTAACCGGCGATACGGCACCCTCTGAACATGTCCTGTTCGCTGCCGCTACCGCCGCACTGCTTTGCGACGAACGCAAGCTCGTCGCCGCGTCAAGGCATGGCAATGATCCGTATTCGCCGTGGTCGCGTGCGGACGCATGGCGCATCGGGCATGCCGGCAAGCGCATCGTTGCGCTTACCTTGCGCGAGCAGCGCCATGAAATCGAAGCGTTTGGCCATGACGGCGACTACCGTCTGCAGCATGGCGCGTCACACTGCGATGTGCGCGGCGCACGCTTTGCAGGCAGCCTGCTCAGCGCGCGTTTCGGTGCGCAAAGCGCTCGACTGCGTGTGCATGCCGATGAAGAACGCATCACCTTGCACGATGCCAGCGGCCAGCGCCACGCCTTTGTCCGGGCCGCAGCGTTTGCGTGGGAATCCAAGGAAGGCGCCGGTGGCAACCAGATCGTCGCGCCCATGCCCGGCCGCGTCGTGCTGGTGAAGGCCAAGGCGGGCGACACCGTGGAAGAAGGGCAGGAATTGCTGGTGATGGAAGCCATGAAAATGGAACTGGCCTTGAAGGCGCCACGCGCAGGTACCATTGATACCGTCAGCGCAACCCAAGGCGAGTTTGTCGAAGCCGATGCCGTACTCGTTCGCTTCGCGTCGTAACTTGAGGGTTGCAGGAGCTTCACATGACCACTTCCGAAGTCCGCATCGTTGAAGTCAGCCCGCGCGACGGCTTGCAAAACGAGAAGACCCTGCTGCCGCCGGACATCAAGATTGCGTTGATCGACCGGCTTTCCTCCACCGGCCTCAAGACCATCGAAACCACCAGCTTCGTCAGCCCGCGCTGGGTGCCGCAGCTGGCTGACGCGGCGGAAGTGTTTCGCAATATCCGCAAGGTGCCGGGCGTGACCTATCCGGTATTGGTACCGAACGAACAAGGCTATCGCATTGCGCGCCAGGCCGGCGCCACCGAGGTATCGGTCTTCACGGCGGCATCCGAAGCGTTCAATCGCGCCAACATCAACGCTTCCATTGCCGAATCGCTGGAACGCTTCCAGCCGGTGCTGGAAGAAGCCAACGCGGAAGGCGTGAAGGTGCGTGGCTACGTCTCCACCGCCCTAGGTTGTCCCTATCAAGGCGAGGTGGCCATCGCGGACGTGGTCAACGTAGCCAGGCGGCTGTATGAGATGGGCTGCTATGAGGTTTCCGTAGCCGACACCATCGGCGTCGGCACGCCGGCCAAGGCACGCGCGATGCTGCATGCGGTGTCGCAGGAAATTCCCATGCATGCACTGGCGGTGCACTTCCACGATACCTACGGCCAGGCCCTGGCGAACATCCTCGCCTGCCTTGAAGAAGGCGTGCGCGTGGTGGATAGCGCCGTCTCCGGCACCGGTGGTTGTCCGTATGCGAAAGGCGCCAGCGGCAACGTCGCCAGTGAAGACGTGGTCTACATGCTGCATGGCATGGGCATGCAAACCGGCATCGATCTGGACATGCTGGTGGCCACGGGCGCGTGGCTTTCCGCGCAGCTCAACAAACCCACGGCGAGCCGGGTGACGAAGGCGCGTACGACGGTGGCTTGATTGCCAGGCCCGTAAGCTGGCACGGCCATCCCGGCACCCGGAATGCCACAAGAAAGCCGGGATGGTCATCCCAGCTTAAGGCCGATGCACCAGCGCGCAAAAAGCTGATAATTTCCCGCGCATGCCCAACTTCCTCATCCGCTCGATCGAGCCGCGCGATAGCGCCGCCATCGCCAGCATCATCCGCACCGTCATGCCCGAGTTCGGCGCCGACGGTCCCGGCTTCGCCATCCATGATGCCGAAGTGGACGACATGCACGCGGCCTACGCGCGACAGCGCTGCGCCTATTTCGTGGTGGCGCTCAATGGCATCGTGGTTGGCGGCGGCGGTATCGCGCCGCTGGATGCCGGCGAGGATGATGTCTGCGAACTGCGCAAAATGTACTTCCTGCCCGAAGCACGCGGCATCGGTGCCGGCAGCGCCATGATGCAGCGTTGCCTGGATGCCGCCCGCAGCTTCGGCTTCAAGCGCTGCTACATCGAAACGCTCACCGGCATGGACGCCGCGCAGGCGCTATATCTGAAAAGCGGCTTCAAAGCGTTGTGCGCGCCGATGGGCGGTACCGGGCACTTCGGTTGCGATCGTTTCTTCATCCGGGATATCTCATGATTCGCATCGCGCGCGCCGAAGACGCCGAGGCCGTCCACGCCATCTATGCACCTGCCGTCATCGATACCGCCATCACTTTTGAAACCGAACTTCCCGGCGCGGACGCGATGCGCCAGCGCATCCTCACCCGCCTGCAGCATTACCCCTGGCTGGTATGGGAGGAACAAGGTGAAGTGCTCGCCTACGCCTATGCCACACGCTTTCGCGAACGGGCGGCATACGACTGGATCGCCGAAACCTCGATTTACGTGCTTGCGAACGCACGGCGACGTGGCATCGCGCGCAGGCTTTACGGAACCCTGCTGGACGTGATGCGCCTGCAGGGCATCAACCAGGCCGTGGGTGTGATTACCATGCCGGGCGAGACCAGTGTGGCCTTGCATGAAGCGATGGGCTTTACC
The DNA here is from genome assembly GCF_036746095.1 of Dyella sp. Classification (NCBI taxonomy): domain Bacteria; kingdom Pseudomonadati; phylum Pseudomonadota; class Gammaproteobacteria; order Lysobacterales; family Rhodanobacteraceae; genus Dyella; species Dyella sp. The sequence goes on along the minus strand of NZ_DAIOEU010000011.1, from coordinate 95,341 downwards.
CCGGCCGGCGTCTGGCGCAAAGCCGGATACAAGCTCGGCCAGTGGTGGGACGTAGGGGTCTGGCAACGGGAGCTGCAACCGCCGGCGCACACTCCTGCTGGCGTAACCGCATTCTCCGCCTTAATGGAATCGCCCACGCTGCGCGATGTATTGGCTGCAGGCGCCCGATGAGCGCATGCGAACCCCAGCGTTGCCATGCAGAAGGCAATGTTGGGCTCGGCGTTTTCTCACCGCCAGCCTATGCGGTTCCGCGCTACTGTCCATGGACCAAGAGTCCACACTTTGCAACCGCCACATAAAAAGCTTACGCAGCTTTCGGACATCTCTCCTGTTTGTCGTCATGGCGGTAACGCTCAATGGCATTGCGCCGCACATGGCGCAGCCTTCACCAACATGGAGATCACCCTCATGAACATTTGTTCGATCATGCGCCCGGCAGCCTTCCGGTTAGCGCTTTTTCTCGGCGTGTGCTTCGCGCTTCCCGCCGCAGCCGCCACGCAAAGCCCGCAAGCCGCTTCCCCCATGGCAGCCACCTATGTCGAGATGCGGGATTATCTGCCTACCTGGCAGCAGCAAGACGCCTGGGTGAGCACCATCTATTCGCTGAAGCGGAACTTCGACGACATATGCGGCGATACCTTTTGCAGCGGCGAATACACGAACATCGAAGCGTTGAAATATCGCTGCTCGGTCAACACCAGCACCGGCATCATTGGCGAATGCGTCTGGGTGTTCGCGGCAAGCCTGGAAGAGGTCGATGCCGACAGCGGCAAGATCCTGGTGCGGCCGCGTATATGGCAATGCGCCAGCCCACTCGCTCCATCCACGCGGGCCGAGGACCTCGCCGCTGCCTTCGTCAACAACACCCAACCCATGGAAGTCGTGCTGCCCCATACCAACATGACACTCCACGAGAGCCTGACGGACTGCCTGCACTGATTGGCTTGGCGAACCGTGGCGTGAACGCGCCATGGTTCGCTCAACGCAGCAGTGGACACCCATCCCGGCATGGGCGATCGGGAAAAGCGCGCGTAGTGGGTGTGCGTTACCATGACGGTTTTCGCTTTTCGGGATATCCCCATGCAGCTCAACCAAGTCAAGGCCATCATCACCGGAGGCGCTTCCGGCCTCGGCCACGCCGTGGCCCAGCACCTGGCGGCCAACGGCGGCCGCGTCGCCCTGTTCGACGTCAACGAGGAAAAGGGCCAGGCAGCAGCCCAGGCGCTGAGCGGGCACTTTTTCCGCACCGACGTCACCTCAGAAGAAGGTGTATCGGCCAACGTCAACGCCGCCAAGGAAGTGCTGGGTGGCCTGAACGTAGTGATCAATTGCGCCGGCATCCTCGGCGCCGGCCGCGTGCTGGGCAAGGAAGGTCCCATGGCGTTGAACACCTTCGCCTCCACCGTGATGGTGAACCTGGTGGGCAGCTTCAACGTTGCCAAGGCAGGCGCAGCGCTGATGCAGCACAACGAAGCCGGTGAAGATGGCGAGCGCGGCGTGATCATCAACACCGCCAGCGTGGCCGCCTACGAGGGCCAGATCGGCCAGGCTGCCTACTCCGCATCGAAGGGCGGCGTGGTGGGCATGACCTTGCCGATGGCGCGCGAACTGTCGCGCTTCGGCATCCGCGTGGCGACCATCGCGCCAGGCATCTTCTGGACGCCGATGGTCGATGGCATGCCCCCGCAGGTGCAGGAATCGCTCAGCGCTTCCATCCCCTTCCCTTCGCGCCTGGGCAAGCCGGAAGAATTTGCCTCCACCGTGGCATTCATTCTCGGCAACCGCTACATCAACGGCGAAACGATCCGGCTGGATGGCGCGGTACGTCTGCAGCCGAAGTAACGCAAACCCCATCTCACAATCATCGGCTCTCTCAACCCATGAAAGCTTCCGACGTCAAAAAAGGCAACGTGGTCGAACACGAAGGCACCGTTTACCAAGTGCGCGACATCGAGCGCAGTTCGCCCACCGCGCGTGGCGGCAACGTCACGTTCCGTTTCACGCTGTATTCCATTCCCGGCGGTCGCAAGTTCGATCTCAGTCTGCGCGCCGACGATGATCTGAAGGAAATGGATCTGGTGCGCCGCGCCGCCAACTTCTCGTACATGGACGGTGATGCCTACGTGTTCATGGACAACGAGGATTACACGCAATACACGCTCGGGCCGGAACTGATCGGCGACAACGCCGGCTACATCGTGGAAAGCGTGGAAGGCTATTACGTGCAGGTGATCGACGATGCGCCGGTGGGCCTGCAGGTGCCGACCAGCGTGCTGCTTACCGTGGTGGACACCGCACCGGAACTGAAAGGCGCCAGCGCCACCAAGCGCACCAAGCCGGCCAAGCTCAACACGGGCATCGAAATCCAGGTGCCCGAATACATCACCACCGACGAAAAAGTGTGGGTGAACACGCTTAGCGGCGAATTCGCCGGACGCGGTTCCGAAAAGACGTTCTGAACACCGGGCCGCGTATTGGCGGCAGCCTTGAAACCCTACAAAACGGCGCCCATTGCGGCGCCGTTTTGCCACACTGCATCACGCGACACCGCCGCAGCGGTAAGGCAGAATCACTAACATTCCGATCGCGTTCCCCGCCATGTCCACCCGCACTTACTCGCTCCGCGCCAGCGTGCTGCAAAGCCTGACTGCGACCAAGCGTCCGGACGTGCCGGCATGGGTGGTGATGCGCAATACCGCGGCGGTCGTGCTGCCGCTGGCAGTGGGCATGCTCACCGGCCACGCCGAGGCCGGCCTGGCCGTGGGTGCTGGTGCGCTCGACACGATGTTTTCCGACCAGCCCGGTCCGTATCGCCAGCGCCTGCAGCAGCTGCTGCTGGCTTCGCTGGCGGCGGGACTCGCCTCGCTGTGCGGCTTTTTGATCGGCGGCAATTTGCCGTTGATCCTGATAGCCACCGCAGCCTGCGGTTTCTTCGGCGGCTTGTTGGTGGTGTTTGGCGTGGACATCGCCCGCGTGGGCATGACCAGCATGATCCTGCTGGTGATCACGGCAGCGACGCCGACCACGCTCGACAACGCCCTCATTGGCGCAGGCCTGATCTTCGCCGGCGGCCTGTTGCTTACCCTGTTCTCCGTGGCCGCGTGGCCCTTGCAGCGCTACGGGCCGGAACGGCATGCATTGGCTACCGTCTATCGCGGCCTTGCCAGCTTGGCGAGTGAGAACAAGCAGAACGACGAAGACGTGCCCGCGCTCACCGACGCGATGACCACCTTGCAGCAGACGCTGCTCGGCCGCCATCACGCGCGCGGTCGCGCGATGGAGGCCTTCGCGGTCTTGCTGGAGCTGGCCGAGCGCTTGCGCCTGGAGCTGGTGGCGATGGCGGAACTGCACAGCGCGGCCAGCATCGTGGCAATGTTCCGTACCGATGCCGCCCGCGTGCTGAGCGCGCTGGCCGATGCACTGGACAGTGGCGACTCACCCGAACAGGCCGCACGCGCGCTGCAAACCTTGCAGGCGAGCGAACGCGCGCTGCTGGACACCCATACCCGCAATGACAGCGTCGCCGCGCATATCCATGCTCTTTCCGGCAAGCTCGCCGCCGCCCTGCGCAATGCGGACTGGGCTGGCGCCACTGGCGAGCAACGCGCCGCAGCGGCAGAGACACGCCTGCCGAGCGCGCTGCGCGGCAGCTCGGCGCTCGCCACCCTGCGCGCGAACCTCACGACGCATTCGGTGGCGTTCCGGCATGCAATGCGTTGCGCGGTGTGCCTGAGCATCGCGCTGCTGATTTCGCGCCTGTGGCAACTGCCTCACGGCTACTGGCTGCCGATGACGGCGGCGATCGTGCTACGGCCGGATTTCGCCGCCACCTTCAACTTCGGCTTGCTGCGCGTGGCCGGCACCATTCTCGGCCTGGTGCTCACCACGGCCCTGCTGCACATCACGCCGCACGATCCCTGGGCGCATCTCGCGCTGATGGCGGTGCTGTGCATGGCGTTCCGTTATCTGGCTACCGCGCACTACGGCATTGCGGTGGCGACGCTGACTGGCACGGTGGTGATCCTGCTGTCGTTCGAGGGCGTGAACTCCGGCACGGCGGTGATGGATCGCGTGTTGAACACCGTGCTCGGCAGCGGCATGGCCCTGCTCGCCTACGTGGTGTGGCCCACGTGGGAACGCCGGCGCGCGCGCTCCGCCTTGTCAGATATGTTGGATGCCTACGCGGATTACCTGCATGCGCTGGCGCGTCCGGCACAGCGCCACGCCCACCGCGAAACCCGCACTGCCGTGCGTACGGCGCGCACCAATGCGCAAGCCTCCCTGGATCGCATGCAGGCCGAGCCGGCCACGCCGCTAAACCTGCTCGAATTGGCCAATGCGCTGTTCCTCAACGGCAACCGCCTGGCGCGCACTTCGATGACGCTGGAAGCGCTGCTGCACGACTGCGACAACTTGCCCGAACAGGTGGAAGTCACTCACTTCGTCGAGCGGGCGGCGGACCAGTTGCATGCCCTGGCTGTTGCATTGCGCAACAACCAGGCGCCCCCGCCGGCCCCGGAACTGCGGCAACTGCAGCGCAGCCTGGCCACCCTGCTCGCCATGGCGGACGACCGTCCTCGCGCCGAGCAGCTGGCGCGCATCGGCGATCGCCTGGTCGACAACATCAACACGCTGGCCTACGTGGTCGGACGGGGCCCGCAGGAAGCGGCGGCCGCGCAGGGTGAACACCGCGTGCATCCCTAGGTCCCCGTACTGCCTACAAACGATCGGCCCGGCAGGCGCTACACTTGATGCATGCTGAAAATCGATACCCACGCCCACATCCTTCCGCGTGACTGGCCCAATCTCGCCGCAAAATTCGGCAACGATGCCTTCCCGGTGATGATCCACAGCGATGGCCGGCATCGCATCTACAAGGACGGCAAGTTCTTCCGCGAGGTATGGGAGTCGTCGTTCGATCCGCAACATCGCGTCGATGACTACGCCCGCTTCGGCGTGAACGTGCAGGTGATCTCCACCGTGCCGGTGCTGTTCTCGTATTGGGCGCCGGGTTACCAGGCGCTGGAACTGCATCGCCATCTCAACGATCACATGGCCGGCGTTTGCCGGGACTACCCCAAAAACTACGCCGGCATCGGTACGGTGCCGCTGCAGTCGCCCGAACTGGCGATTCGCGAACTGGAGCGCTGCATCGACGAACTGGGCCTCTCCGGCGTGCAGATCGGCTCGCATTGCAACGAGTGGAACCTGGACGCACCGGAGCTGTTCCCGTTCTTCGAAGCCGCGGCAGATCTCGGTGCCGCCGTGATGGTGCATCCGTGGGACATGATGGGCGCGGCCACCATGCCCAAATACTGGATGCCGTGGCTGGTGGGCATGCCGGCCGAACAATCGCGCGCCGGCTGCTGCCTTGCGTTCGGCGGCGTGCTGGAACGGCTGCCCAAGCTGCGCGTGATGCTTGCGCACGGCGGCGGCAGCTTTCCGTGGAGCATCGGCCGTATTGAACACGGCTTCCGCATGCGTCCGGACCTGGTCGCCACGGATAACCCGCGCAATCCGCGCGAATATCTGAAGCGCCTGTACTTCGACTCCTGCGTGCACGATCCCCGCGCGCTGCAATACCTCCTGGATGTGACCGGCTTCGACCGCGTCATGCTCGGTACCGACTATCCTTTCCCGCTGGGGGAGCAGGAACCGGGCAGCGGCATCGAGTCGCTGCACTTGGACGAACCGACCCGCGCCCGCCTGTTTCACGGCACCGCACTGGAATGGCTGGGGCTGCCGCTACGTCGCTTCGTATCCAACCCGCATCCTGAGGAACACGCATGAGATTGACCCGCTACATGGTGGTGACAGCCTTACTTGCATTGGCCAGCATCACCGTGGCCCACGCCGACGACATCAGCATGGCGTCCGGCAGCGTGCACTTCACCACGCCAGCCGGATGGGTCGGCATCATGCAAGTGGATGGCGATCCGGAAGTGCGCGTGTTTCAGGTGCCCGATCCCTCGCCCAGCGCGAGCACCACGTTGGCGCGCGTCACCGTCACAGTGAAGCAGGTGCCGGATGCACAGGCGTTCGGCGACTACGTCAACGGCGCGATGGCGAAAGCCAGGAACATGAAGGATTACCAGGCAAGTACGCGTCCGTCGGGTGAGCAGAACAGCTTCCTCTACACCGCGAGCGAAAGCGGCACGCAGTACACCTATACGGAGCGCTACTGGTTCCGTCATGGCCATGCCATCCAGTTGCGCTGCGTACGTCCGTCCGCCAGCGAGGCCGGCCAAGCCTGGGCTGCGGCGTTCGACAAGGGTTGCAATGACGTCGCCGCAAGCTTGGGCAGCTGATGCGCCTGATCATCGTTTGACATTCCACCTGCGTCGCCATGCCCTGGAAAGCAGGAATGACGGCGGCACGAAACAGCTGTTTGGATACCGCAATGTCCCCACACTACGAAGCCACCGCCGAATGGGCCCAGGCCCGTGATGCAGCCGACCCATTGCGCGATTTTCGCAAGGAGTTTCTGATTCCACCGCACGAGCACGGCGAGAGCCATTACTTCTGCGGCAATTCGCTAGGGCTGCAACCACGCGCGTCGCGCGAAGCCGTCAATGCGGAACTGGACTACTGGGGCGAGCTCGGCGTGGAAGGCCACTTCAAAGGCCGCCTGCCGTGGATGGATTACCACGAGTTCGTGCGCGACCACCTGGCCGGAGTCGTCGGCGCGCAACCCGGTGAAGTCGTCGCCATGAACACGCTTGGCGTGAACTTGCACCTGATGATGGTGAGCTTCTATCGCCCCACGCCGGACCGCCACGCCATTCTGATCGAGGCGGGCGCGTTTCCTACTGACCGCTACGCGGTGGAATCGCAAATCCGCTATCACGGCTTCAGCCCGAATCTTTCGTTGATCGAACTGGAAGGCGACGAGCCCAACGGCACGATCTCGATGGGCGCCATCGAACGCGTGCTTGCCGAGCATGGTTCGCGCATCGCGCTGGTATTGCTGCCCGGCGTGCAATATCGCACCGGGCAGGCGTTCGATCTCAAGGCGATTACCGAGCTGGCGCACAAGCAAGGTTGCCAGGTGGGTTTCGACCTTGCGCACGCCGTCGGCAACCTGCCACTGCAGCTGCACGACAGCGGCATGGATTTCGCCATCTGGTGCAGTTACAAGTATCTCAATGGCGGCCCTGGCGCGGTGGGTGGCGCGTTCGTCCACTCACGCCATGCCCGTGCCGCTCTGCCGCGCTTTGCTGGCTGGTGGGGGCACGACAAGGCCACGCGCTTCCAGATGGGCCCGGAATTTGTTCCCACGCCGGGTGCCGATGGCTGGCAGCTCTCCAATCCGCCGATTCTTTCGCTGGCGCCGCTGCGGGTATCACTGGACATTTTCCACCGCGCAGGCATGCCGCGTTTGCGCGAAAAATCACTGCAGCTCACCGGCTATCTGCAATGGCTGGTGGAAACACAGTTGCCCGACGTGCTGGAGATCGTAACGCCGAAAGAACTCGAACGCCGTGGTTCGCAGCTTTCCATTCGCGTGCTGGGCGGCCGTACGCAGGGGCGCGCGTTGTTCGAATACCTGATCGATAACGGCATCATCGGCGACTGGCGCGAGCCCGACGTGATCCGTATCTCGCCAGTGCCGCTATACAACCAGTTTGCAGATTGCCTGGCATTTGCACAGGCGGTGCGTCGCTGGAAAAACGGCTGAGCGAGGCAGGCTACCGAGTCGCCGGGACAACGAGCGGAAAACAAGGGAACATCACAGGGCCGGCGAACGGCCTGTTACAACCGGCTCTGCGGATGGCGCACCTGCCCCTCGCCGCGCACGATAAACCGCTCGACCGTCAAGGCCTCCGCACCCATCGGCCCGTACGCATGCAGGCGCGTGGTGGAGATGCCGATCTCGGCGCCAAGGCCCAATTCGCCGCCATCGGAAAAACGCGAGGACGCGTTCACCATCACCACGGCCGAGCGAATGGCATGCGTGAAACAGCGCTCCGATTCATCGTCACGTGTCGCGATGACTTCGGTATGGTCGGAACCGAAGCACTGGATATGGCCGATCGCCATGCCAAGATCATCGACCACGCGGATGGCCAGGATAAGGTCGAGAAATTCCGCCGCGTAGTCTTCCTCGGTAGCCGGGCGCATGCCTTCGACCAGTGCGCGCGCGCGTTCGCAACCGCGCAACTCCACACCACGCTCCTGCAATGCCTGCGCTGCCTTGGGCAGGAACGACGCGGCGACATCGCGGTGTACCAGCAAGGTTTCCAGCGCATTGCACACGCCAGGACGCGAGGTTTTGCCATCGACCAGCAGGTTCAACGCCAATGCTTCATCGGCGGAAGCATCGACGTATAAATGGCAGACGCCCTTGTAATGCTTGATCACCGGCACGCGCGCATGTTCGGCGACGAAGTGGATCAATCCCTCGCCGCCGCGCGGAATCGCCAGGTCGACGATGTCGCTGAGCTGCAGCAGCTCCACCATCGTTTCGCGGCGCAAGTCTTCGATCAGGGTGATGGCAGCTGCTGGCACATCGTGCTTTTCCAACGCGCTGTGCAGTGCCGATGCGATCGCCATGTTCGACTGCAGCGCTTCGGAACCGCCACGAAGGATCACGGCGTTGCCTGCCATCAGGCACAGTGCGGCGGCATCGGCGGTGACATTGGGACGCGCTTCGTAGATCATCGCGATCACGCCCAGCGGAATCCGCACGCGCTCGATTTCCAGGCCGTTCGGGCGTGTTTCGCGGCGCGTGACCAGGCCAACCGGATCGGGCAATGCAGCGATCTCGCGCACGGCGTTGGCGATGCCGGCGATGCGGGATTCATCCAGGCGCAGCCGATCGAGCATCGCGCCTTGCGTGCCCTTCGCAGTGGCGTGCTGCAGGTCGCGTGCGTTCGCCGCAAGGATGGCATCGCGTTGCGTTTCCAGCGCAGCAGCCATGTCGTGCAACAGCTTGCGCTTGGTGTCCGTATCAAGGGCAAACATGGCTTGCGCCGCGTCCTTGCAGGCCAGGGCCAGGTGTCGAATCTCGCTCATGCTTCCGATTCTCCTGCAATGGTGGCCAGATCGTCGCGATGCACGATTTCATCGCCATAGCTGTAGCCGAGGATGGACGCGATATCGCGGCTGTGCCGCCCGACCAGACGGCGCACTTCGGCCGCACCGTACTGGCAGAGTCCGCGTGCCACGGGTCGGTCCTGGGCGTCCACGATTTCGATCAGGTCGCCTCGATGGAATTCGCCTGCCACGTCGAGGATACCGCCGGGCAACAGCGACGCGCGCCCGCCGGCAAGGGCGCGCACGGCACCCGCATCGACGCTCACGCGACCGCTGCCGGTCGGTGCATGGCGCAACCAATATTTGCGTGCCTGCATGCGATTGCCCGCGACATCGATCAAGGTGCCGCGCAGCTGCCCTTCTTCCAGGGCCTTGACCGTCGCCGGCTCGCGGCCGCTGAACAACGCCGTGGGAATACCGGCTGCGGCAGCCTTTTCGGCGGCCTGCAGCTTGGTCCGCATGCCGCCGGTGCCCACGGTAGTGCCGCTGCCGCCAGCCATGGCCATGATCTGCGCGGTCAGCTGCGGCACGTGGCCGATAGGTTTGGCTGCCGGATCGCGGCGGGGATCGGCGTTGTAGAGCGCATCCACATCCGAGGCGATCAGCAACAAATCGGCATCGACCAGGGCGGCAACGATGGCGGCGAGATTGTCGTTGTCGCCGAGCTTGAGTTCGTCCACCGCGACCGTGTCGTTTTCGTTGACGACCGGCAAGACGCCCAGCATTAACAACTCGCGCAGCGTTGCACGCGCGTTGAGGTAGCGGCGTCGGTTGCGCAGATCGTCGTGGGTCAGCAGCACTTGTGCGACGGGATGCTCCGACAGGCTTTGCCACAACGCGATCATCGGTGCCTGGCCCAATGCGGCCAGCGCCTGCTTCGCCGCCAACTCCGGCCCTGGTGCGGTGCGCTGGCGCAGCAAGGCGCGGCCGGCGGCAACAGCGCCGGAAGATACCAGCACCACCTCACGCCCTGCACGCTGGCTTGCGCTGATAAATCCGGCCAAGGCTTGCGCGTAAAGCGGCGTCAGGCCGCCGCCGTCGGCAGCGAGCAAATTGCTGCCGACTTTGAGCACCACGCGGCGCCATGTGGGCAAGCTGTGTTCTGGCAAGCGGACGATGCTCATGTCGGTTCGCTATGACGCCAGGTTATCGAGACGCTGCCGCAATACGGCCAATTGCACGTCGTTGCCCGCGCCCGGCGAGGTGCGCGCCGCGAGGCTGGATTCAGGGGTGCGCCCGTGCCCGGCTTGCTGCGCTGCCTGGGCCGCGGCTTTGTAGGCTTCGCGAAACGGAACACCTGCGGCAGCCTGTTCGATGGCGACGTCGGTGGCGTACATCGCCGGCTCGATCGCCGCGCGCATGGCGGGTTCGTTCCATTGCATGCGTGCGAGCAGGTCGGGCAACAGTTCCAGCGCGGCGAGGCCATGGGTGACGCCATGGAACAGCGAACCCTTGGAGAATTGCAGGTCGCGTTGATAGCCGGACGGCAGCGACAGCAGTTGCTCGATTTCGCAGCGTGCCGCCGCAACGGTGGCATAGGAGGCACGCAGCAGCTCCACCACGTCCGGGTTGCGCTTGTTGGGCATGATCGAACTGCCGGTGGTGTATTCCGATGGCAGCGACACGAAGTTGAATTCCGCCGTCGTGAACAGCGATAGATCCCAGGCCAGGCGGCGTGCATCGAGCATGGCGCTGCTCAACGCTTCCATCACCGCCATCTCGAACTTGCCGCGCGAAAGCTGCGCGTAGATGGGCGAGACCTGCATGCGGCCAAAGCCCAGCGCCTGCGTGGTATGCGCGCGATCCAGCGGCAGGTTGACACCGTAGCCGGCGGCGGTGCCGAGCGGGTTGGCATCGATCCACGCAGCGGTCTGCCTGGCGCGCCACGCGTTGTCGATAAAGCCTTCGGCGAAACCGGCAAACCACATGCCGGTGGACGACACTACCGCGCGTTGCAGATGGGTGTAGCCCGGCAATGGCACTGCCGGTTGCGCGGCACGCTGCAAGCACACGTCGGCAATGCTGTGGCAATGCGTTTCCAACAGCGCAAGCTTTTCCTTCAGCCACAGGCGCGTGGCGACCAGGATCTGGTCGTTGCGGCTGCGGCCGGTGTGCACGCGACGGCCGGCATCGCCGAGGCGCTCGGTAAGGCGGGCTTCGATGGCGGAATGGCCGTCTTCGTAGCGGTCGTCCAGCACGAAGCGGCCGGCGCGGAAGTCCTCGGCCAGTACATCCAGTTCGCGCTTCAAGTCTTCCATCTCTTTCGCGCTGACGACACCGATGTTGGCCAGACCCTCCACATGCGCCTTGCTGGCAGTGATGTCGTGCAGGAAGAACTCGCGGTCCAGCAGCACGTCGTCGCCGGCGAGGAACTTCATGATTTTCGCGTTGGTTTCGACGCCGGCTTTTTGCCAAAGGAGGTCGGTCATGGCTTTAGGTTCTCTTTTTGTTTTTTGCCGTCATTCCCGCGAAAGCGGGAATGACGGCCAATAACGATATGCATATCGCGCCTTACACAGGGATTGACGTGTACTCATCCACCCCAATCGCCCGGTTGATGTTCTGCATCGCCTGCGTTGCAGCACCCTTCAACAGGTTGTCGAGCGTGGCCACTACCACCACACGCTTGCCGTCCGCCGACAGCGCAAAGCCACCCACCTCGGCGTGATGCTTACCAGCGATCTGGCTCACCCACGGCGCCTCGTCGAGCACGCGCACCAGCTTCTCGCCCGCGTAGGCCTGCTGGAAGCGCGCCAGCACATCTTCACGCTTCAATGCACGCGACAGGTAGAGATTCGTCGTCACCGTCAGGCCGCGGAAATGCGGCGCCACGTGCGGCATGAATTCCACCGGTATGCCCAAATGCCGGCTCGCTTCCTTCTCATGCATGTGGCCGGTAAGCGAATACGGCATCAGGTTGTCGCGCAGCTTTTCCGGGTTGTTCTTGTCCGATGGCGTGGTGCCGGCACCGGAGTAGCCGGAGACGCCGAAGCACACCGGCGGCGCGGCCAGCACATCCTTGAGCGGCGCCACGGAAAGCTGGATGGCGGTGGCATAGCAGCCAGGATTGCTGATGCGCTTCTCGCCACGCCACTTGTTGCGGGTAAGTTCGGGCAGGCCGTAGTACCAGGTATTGTCGAAGCGATAGTCCGCGGAAAGATCCACGATGACGGGACTCTTACCGGCCGCGTCGAACGCTTTCACGCAAACGGATGCTTTTCCATTCGGCAGCGCCAGTACCACGACGTCGGCATCGAGCGACGGCAATTCTTCATGCGCTGGCGAGCTGTAGCGCAACTCGCCCTTGTACGCTTCGACGTGGTCCTCGACGCGCTGCCCGTTCAACTCGCGCGAGGACACGTATGCCAGCTCCAGCGCCGGGTGCGCTGCCACCAGGCGGATCAGTTCCGCGCCGGTATGGCCGCGGGCGCCGACGATGCCGATGCGTTTGTTGGAAATAGCCATAGTCGTCAGTCGATCAAGGTGGGTTGGCGTGTGGCGCAATGCTCGACGCAGCGCGCGATCGTGTCGAAACCGTCCAGGCCGTACCAGAACACTTTCCAGCGCTCCTGCTTGTAGCAACCGTCCGACTCGGCGTAGTAGAAATAATTGATCGCGTTACCGTGACGCGAACGCCAGAACAGCTGCGGATTTTCCTCGCGCATCACCTGCCACACCGCGCGGCCGAGGCCTTCGCCCTGCGCATCGTCGAGCACGGCGAATTTGTCGAGGTAGATCAGGCCATCCTCGCGGGTGAGGATCATCGCAGCGCGATAGTTTTCGCTGACGTAGATGCGATAGGGCTTGGTGCGTGCGAAGTAATCGTCGACCACTTTGCGGCCAAAGCTGGATTCGATCAGTTCGCGCATGCGTACCTGGTCCACGCCGTCCCAGCTTTCAAAACGGAACACCTTTTCGCCACGACGCACCAACGTGCCGGAACCTTTGTGCGTGAACAATTCCTTCGCCAGTTCGGAAGGGCGCGTGATCGACACCGACGAGGTCAGAGGCAGGCTTTGCAGCAGATCGGCAATCTGCTCGATCTTCACGCGCATGCCACCGTTGATCCAGGGTTGCTGGATCAGCTGCTCGAACTCCGTGCTCAGGTTGATCGAATCGATAATCTGGCCCTGGTCGTCAAGCAGGCCACCGGTACCGGTCAGGAAGACGATCTTGTACGGCTGCAGCACGCGCACCAGTTCATTGGCGGCAAAGTCGGCGTTGATGTTGAGGAACTGGCCCTCATCCGTTTCGCCGAGACTCGCGATGACCGGAATGGAACCCGCGCGCAAGCTCGCTTCGATCGGCGCGAGATTGATGCTGTCGACCTTGCCCACCATGCCGTAGACGTCCTTGTCCAGGAAGCTGGACATGAACACGCCGGACGGCACCGAGGTGGCACGCGTATCCATTGCCTGCAGCGCTTCGACCAGGCGCAGGTTCTGCTGCTGGAACACCCGACGCACGATACCCAGGGCTTTCGGCGAGGTGACGCGCAAGCCATTGATGGTTTGCTTGGTGATGCCTGCGGCTTGCAGTTCTTCATCCAGCTGCGGACCGGCACCGTGCAGCACGATCGGTGTAAGACCCACCTGCTGCAGAAAGGTCAGCGAAGAGGTGAGGTCGTTGAGCTCGTCGCGCAGCACCGCGCCGCCCACTTTCACTACCGCGAATCGCTTGGCATCGACCTGCGAAAAGCGCTTGAGGTATTGCTGGATTTCCTTGGCGCTGCCCATGGCGGAGAGCAGGCGCACAATGGTCTGGCGAGTGTTCTTATGCGCTTCCACGGTTCACGATCTCGTAGATGGTTTGTGCGTACGTTTGCAATTGATCCAGCGCGACCCATTCGTCGGCGGTGTGCGCCTGGGCGATATCGCCGGGGCCGTAGACGAAGGAGATATAACCGGCTTCGGAGAACAGCGCCGCTTCGGTCCAGAAATTCACGGCGTTGCCGACGGGAATGCCCAGTTCGTCGGCAATGTCACGCGCGGCAAGGCGGCGTGCTTCGGCGTTGGGAACATCGCCTGCGGGAAGCGACATGCCGCGGAACAGTTCCTCGTAGCTGACCGGCGTGGGCTCCACCAGCGTACGGAAGGTTTCCAGCAACTGGTCCGGGTCCATGCTCGGCAGCGGACGAAAACCGAAACGGACGTCTGCGGTAGGCGCAATCATGTTTGCCTTGATACCGCCTTCGACGCGGCCGATGTTGAAGCGCAAGCCAGTAAGTCCACCGAAGCGCTCATGCGAGAGGCTTTCGACATGATCCAGGGCGGCGCCCCCCCAGCGGATGGCTTGATGCACGGCGCTGTCCGTCGGCTTGATCTCACCGGAAGCGTGGCCGGCCTGGCCGCTGAAGCGCATCTGCACCGAATGGATGCCGCGATGCGCGAGCACGGCTTCAACGCATGTCGGCTCGGCCACGATCACCGCATCGTACGCGTGCCCTTCCTTGAGGAAGCCGGCAATGCAGCGCGGATCGTTCGCTTCTTCATCGGTGGAGAACAGCAAGGCCAAGTCGCCCTGGCAGGCGTTCGCCACCGCCGCCAAGGCGGCCGCTGCGCCCTTGATGTCGCAAGCGCCAAGGCCGATGGCGCGATCAGCCGTTGTTTCCAGTACATGCGGATCACGCGTCCAATGCGGCGAATCCGGCACCGTGTCCAGGTGCACGTTGAACAGATATTTCGGCTTGCCGCGCACGGCATGGAGCGTCACCGCGCCCGCGCCGTAGTCGGTCACCTGCACGTCGAAACCTGGCAGCTGTTCGCGCAGATAGTCGAAGATGCCGCCGGTACCGATCGAGCGCGGCGGATTGCGCGTATCGAACGACACCAGCGCGCGCAGATGCTTCAGCGTCGCATCGAGCAACGCCGCACCGAGTCCTGAATCCTGCGTCCGGAGGTCCGCAGCACTCATCGATTCACCTCGGCCCACAGCGTACTGCTCATGCCGAACAGCTTGATGAAGCCTTCGGCTTCCGCCACGCCCCAGTCGGCCGCCTGCGCATACGTGGCGCCCTTGGCGTTGAGAATATGCTTGGACTCCACGGCGACCGCGTTGATGATGCCGCCGCTGGTTTCCAGCACC
Source organism: Dyella sp. (assembly GCF_036746095.1). Lineage (NCBI taxonomy): Bacteria > Pseudomonadati > Pseudomonadota > Gammaproteobacteria > Lysobacterales > Rhodanobacteraceae > Dyella > Dyella sp. Next base: position 80,221 of record NZ_DAIOEU010000011.1, on the reverse strand, counting down.
ACGTCGCCGTTGACGGTCGACTGGCTGGAAGCCAGGAACGCTTCGAGGTCGGTTTTCAGCGGATCGTGGAAGAAACCTTCGTAGACCAGCTCCACCCATTTGCGCGCCACGTCAGGCTTGAAGCGGTTCTGCTGCTTGGTCAGCACGGCTTCTTCCAGCGCGCGATGCGCCGCCAGCAGGGCGGTAAGGCCCGGCGCTTCAAAAATGATGCGGCCCTTCAAGCCGATGGTGGTGTCGCCGGTGTAGATGCCGCGGCCCACGCCGTACTGCGCCAACACGCTATTGAGCTTGGCGAGCAGCTTGTGGCCGTCGATCTTCTCACCGTCCAGCGCCACCGCTTCGCCGTTGACGAAGCTGAGCTTCAAACGCAGCGATTTGGACGGCCATTCGGCACGCGGCTTGCACCAGCCCACGGCGCCTTCGCCCGGGGTCTGCCAGCGATCGATCTCGCCGCCGGACATGGTCACGCCAAGCAGGTTTTCGTTGATGGTGTAGGCCTTCTGCTTCGCACGAACGCCGAAACCCTTGGCTTCCAGGTATTTCTGCTCGTAGGCGCGTACTTCGGTGTGTTCTTTCTGGATCTCGCGGATCGGCGCCACGATCTCGTAGTCGCCCTGCGCTTTGACGGCTAGGTCGAAACGCACCTGGTCGTTGCCCATGCCGGTGCAACCGTGCGCGATCGCCTTGGTGCCCAGTTCGGCACAGCGCTTGAGCGCGGCATCGACGATCAGGTAGCGGTCGGACACCAGCAGCGGATATTGGCCCTGGTAGCCCTCGCCGGCCCACACGAACGGCTTGACGAAGCCATTCCAGATCGCCGGACCGCCATCGATCGTGACGTGGCTGGCCGCCTTCAGTTCCTTGGCGCGCGCTTCGATATAGGCGCGCTCTTCGGCATCCACGCCGCCGGTATCGGCGAACACAGTGTGCACGGCCCAACCGCGTTCCTGCAGGTAGGGAATGCAGAAGCTGGTGTCGAGACCGCCGGAGAAGGCCAGAACGATGTCTTTGCTCATGATGCGAGATCCAAAAAGAAAGGTGGTTTACATGGATTCGATGACAATGCGTGGTTCGCAGCGCACCGGAAAGTTGACGGAGTTGGCGATGAAGCAGGCATGGTGCGCGTCGTCGTGCACGCACCTGGCGGTTTCCGGATCGCTGGCCGCGGTGATGGTGACGCGCGGGCACAGCACTACCTCAATGAAACGGCCGTCGTTGCCGCGCTCCTGCAAAGTGCCGACGGCGTCGTCGATGTAGCCGGTCACCACCACGCCCGCTACGGCAGCAAGATGCAGGTACCAGAGCATGTGGCAGCTCGATAGCGCGGCCACCAGCATGTCCTCGGGATTGTGCTTGCTGCCGTCGCCGCGAAACGCTGCGTCGGACGACCCGGCGATCACCGGTTTGCCGGCGACGCGGACTTCATGCTCGCGCCCGTAACCCTGGTAGGTTTTGGTGCCGCTGCCATGATTGCCGGTCCACACCACTTGCACGGGGTACTGGTGCTGCTTATCGCCCATGCCGACGCTCCTCGGTTTGCTGCATCAGTTCGGCCAGTTCGGCATCGCGTCGCCCATCGCGCTCGGCCAAGCCTTTCAATACACCGGCCCGATTGGCGTCCGGATGATTCTGGCTCAGCTTGAATTTGCCCTCGATACGTTCGATCGCGATGTCGATACCCACGATCAGGCGCAGCATCTTTTCGATGTGGTCTTCCGGCGCATCGCTGACGTGCCACGGTTTCGCCTGCGATGCTTCGTGGCGGTCGGTCAACCGATCCAGCAACTGGCGTAACCAGGCAGGATCTTCCACGACGCGCAAGCGGCCATGCACGTGCACCACGGCATAGTTCCAGGTGGGCACTTCGCGTCCGGTCTCGTGCTTGCTTGGATACCAATTGGGACTGACGTAGCCATCCACGCCATGGAAGATCACCAGCACTTCGGCGCCGTCTGCTTTCGCCAATTCGTTGCCGCGCGCCACGTGTCCGTGCAGCGATGCATCGCTGGCCAGTTCCAGCGGTATGTGATTGGCAACCAGGCCGTCGTTCCCATGCATGACGATGGTGGCAAACGGATAGTCGCGCATCAGCGCGTGCAATACGTCCGGCCGTGTTTCATGGAAAGATTTGGGCAGATACATGATGGGCTCAGCGCTGCCCGATCAGCGAAGCCATCACGGCTTTCTGCACGTGCAGGCGGTTTTCGGCTTCATCGATGGCGATGCATGCCGGCGAATCCATCACCCCATCGGTGGCCTTGATGTTCCGGCGCAACGGCAGGCAATGGCTGAAGACACCGTTGTTGGTGAGCGCCATCTTTGCTTCGTCGACGATGAAGTGCTTGTGCGCGTCGCGGATCGGCTTTTCCTGCTCCCAGCGACCGAAGAACGGCAGTGCCCCCCAGCTCTTGGCGTACACCACGTCGGCGCCACGATAGGCTTCTTCGATGTTGTGGCTGACCGTGAGCGAGCCGCCGTTTTCCTTCGCGTTCTGCTCGCCGAAGGCCATATAACGCTCGTCCAGCACGTAGTCGGGCGTGGGGCACAGCAGCGTCACATTCATGCCCATCTTGGTGGCGATCAGCAACGCCGAGTTGGCCACCGCAGTGTTCAGCGGCTTTGGGTGATAGGTCCACGTCAGCACGTACTTGCGGCCGGTGAGATCGCCGAAGCGTTCCTTCAGCGCCAGCGCATGCGCCAGTTCCTGGCATGGATGCGTGATGGTTTCCATGTTGATCACCGGCACGGTGGCATGCTGCGCGAAGGCCTTGATCACGGCGTCTTCGCGATCCACCGACCAGTCCTGGAATTTCGGGAAGGCGCGCACGGCGATCAGGTCCACGTAGCGACTCAGCACGCGTGCCACTTCGGCAATGTGCTCTTCCGCCTCACCATCCATCACCACGCCGGGGCGGAATTCGATCGGCCATGCATCCTTGCCCGGTGATAGCACGATGGCGTGACCACCTAGATGGAACGCACCCAACTCGAAGCTCGTGCGCGTACGCATCGAGGGATTGAAGAACAACAACGCCACCGATTTTCCGGCCAGTTGCTGGCCACGCGGCGAGCACTTGAATGCGGCAGCCTGTTCAAGCAGCGCGTCGATTTCGGCGCGACTGTAATCCTGGGTGGTGAGGAAATGACGAAGTGACATCGTTGACTCCAGTCCAAAAACAAAAAACCCGGCGCAAGGGCCGGGTTTAGTCGTCGTATTACACATGCAACGTGGCGACAGCCTACCCGGCCGAATGTCGATTCAGCGGTCGGCGCGCACGCGACGTCATGCCAGCGGCCATACGGGCGCTGGTAAGCACGGTAGCGGTATAGACGGCTGAAGACATGAGGCTTCCGGGTGGTTGAATAGTCATCATGACGGGATTTTCGTTGCCATGCAACAGAAAATTTTTCACAAAAGAAAGGCGACCATGCCGGCGGCAGCGGTCGCCTGATATGAGGCTATGAGGCAGATCAATCAGCTGGCGAGACGCTGACCCGCACCCGCAGGCGCTCGCCCGGGTCGTAGCTGAGGCGCGACATGTAGACGTCGCCGTGATAGCGGTATTCCACATCGTAGCCAATGATCTGGCGCTGCTCGCTGACCTGGGTCACCGGCTGGCACACCGTCTGGTTGCTGGTGTAAGTCTGGCCACCGCTGGAAACGGAGTTGCCAACCGCACCGCCTGCCACCGCGCCGCCCACGATCGCCGCCGTGTTGCCGCGGCCATGGCCGATGGTGCTGCCGAGCACGCCACCGACGACGGCACCAAGCACGGTACCGACGCCCTTGTTGCTCGGCGTCTGCTGCACTACCTGCTGGTCGTAGCACTGCGTGCTGGGCGTAGACGTGCGGGCGACGCCGTAGACCGGATCGACACGCAGCACGTCAGCCCAGGCATAGTGCGCATTATCGGCCGCGGGACCAGGAGCGCCCGGCGGAGGCGGCGGGGGCGGATATCCGTCTTGTTGCGCCATCACGCCGGTGGACATCACGGTCAGCGCAAGCAAGGGGATCAGCAGCATCTTGTTATTCATGGATAGCCTCCGGAAGAGGAAGGATGGCGCGTGGCGCATGTTGAAATTCCAGCAAATTCACTCTGAATCCACGCTTAGAACTGCCGTAACTTAGTGCCCTGTTCGCGGCAGGTTGGCGAAACGAAGGCACCACGGACCAAGTATCGCCGTGGTCATGATGCCTGGAAGGCCCGCAGGGTGTGTCGCACGGCGCAGGAAAGACTGGCTTCCTTTCAAGCCGCGCGGCGCAGTCTGCGGGCCTTACAGGCATCGCCCCATCATTTGAACTAATGCGTTTGGGCCAGCCCTGCCTGTTCGCAGGCCTTCGGACTGGTGACGACAGCGATACTTAGTGATGCCTTAAGAGCTTTCCCCGCCAGCACGGCCGCAAGAGCTTGATAAGATGGCGGGCTTATTGACCCGACCGTGCCCAGCCATGCCGATCTCGCTTTACAACAGCCTCAGCCGTCGCACCGAGCCTTTTTTGCCGCTCGATCCGAACCGGGTGACGGTATATCTGTGCGGGCCCACGGTCTACAACTATGTCCATATCGGCAACGCGCGCGGCCCGGCGGTGTTCGACGTGCTGGTGAAGTTGCTGCGCCGGCATTACGCCGGGGTGGTCTATGCCCGCAACATCACCGATGTGGACGACAAGATCAACGCCGCCGCGCTCGAGCAGGGCGTGCCGATCGGCCAGATCACCAGCCGCTTCGCCCAGGCCTACCGCGAGGACATGGCCGGGCTGGGCATTGCCCCGCCGGACGTCGAGCCGCACGCCACCGCGCATATCGGCCAGATCACCGCGATGATCCAGACGCTGATCGCCAACGGACACGCCTATGAGGCCGAAGGGCACGTGCTGTTCGACGTGGCTTCCTACTCGGCCTACGGTGCGCTGTCTGGCCGTGATACGGACGAGCTGATCGCCGGCGCGCGCGTGGAAGTGGCGCCGTACAAAAGGAACCCCACCGACTTCGTGCTGTGGAAGCCTTCCACTCCGGAACTGCCCGGCTGGGACAGCCCCTGGGGCCGCGGGCGGCCCGGCTGGCATATCGAGTGCTCGGCCATGAGCGCGGCGCATCTGGGCGAAACCATCGACATCCATGCCGGCGGCGTCGATTTGCAGTTTCCCCATCACGAAAACGAAATCGCCCAATCCACCTGTGCGCACGGCGGCAAGGTGTTTGCGCGCTGGTGGCTGCACAACGGCATGCTCACCTTCGATGGGCGCAAGATGTCCAAGTCGCTGGGCAATGTGCTGCACGTGCATGAGCTGCTCAAGCAGCATCCGCACGAAGCGTTGCGCCTGCTGCTGCTGCGCGGCCATTACCGCCAGCCGCTGGACTGGTCGGACGCGGCCGTCGCGCAGGCCATCAGCACGCTGGATGGCTGGTATCGCGTGCTGCGCGAACTGAGCGGCGTCATCGTCGACATGATCCAGCCATTGCCGGTGCCGGAACGCCTGGAGGCCGCCCTTTGCGACGATCTCAACACCCCGCAAGCGCTGGCCGAACTCTCGTTGCTGGCCGATGCCGCGCGGCAGGCTCCGAGCGCTGGCAGCAAGGCCGCCCTGCTCGGTGGCGGCGCGGCGCTGGGATTGCTGCAGCAGGACCCGGAAGCCTGGTTCAAGCAGGCCGGCGGCAATGCGGTAGATGCAACGCGCGTCGAGACGCTGCTGGAAGAACGCCGCGCTGCCCGCGCCGCACGCGACTTTGCACGGGCCGATGCGATCCGCGAGGAGCTGACGAGCATGGGTGTGGTGATCGAGGATGGCGCCCAGGGCACGCGCTGGAGCGTGGTGAAACATTGAAACAGCGTGGTTCGGCCCGAACTAAGCCGGACCGCGCGATAATTCACTCATGAACACTCTTGCCCCAGCCACCGCCGCCCAGGCCCAACAGGAAATCGCCGATGAGTTTGCCTTCTTCGGCGACTGGACCGAGCGCTACCAATACCTGATCGACCTCGGCAAACAGCTGCCACCGTTTCCGGAAGACAAAAAGACCGAGGATTACCGCGTGCACGGCTGTCAGTCGATGGTATGGCTGGTGCCCAGCGGCGATGCATCCAACATGCACTTCGACGCGGCCAGCGACTCGGCCATCGTCTCCGGCCTGATCGCCTTGGTGCTTCGCGTGTATTCCGATCGGCCAGCGGCCGAGATCGTGGCTACCGAGCCTGCGTTCATCCAGGAAATCGGCTTGGCCAAGCATTTGTCACCGACGCGATCGAACGGTTTGGCGGCGATGCTGGTGAGGCTCAAAGCGTACGCGGCAGCGCAACTGTAGGCCTCCAGGCTGGCATGCAATCCCAGCGCCAGGGACGCTCAAGAAAGCTGGAATTTCATCTCGGCCTGCGAAAAGCCCCGCACTCGGCGGGGCTTTTTCTCGTTTACGTCCCGAGCATCAATCGCCCATCTGCTTCTGCAGATGTTCGCGACGCTCCTGCGCATCCAGCGAGAGCGTGGCGATCGGGCGGGCGTCGAGGCGCTCGAGACCGATTTCTTCATCGGTCTCTTCGCAGTAGCCGTAACGGCCTTCCTCGATGCGGCGCAAAGCCTTGTCGATCTTGGAAATCAACTTGCGGTAGCGGTCGCGCGTGCGCAGTTCCAGCGAGTTTTCCGTCTCGCGAGTGGCGCGTTCGGCTTCGTCGCCAACGTCACGCACTTCGTCGCGGAGGTTCTCCATGGTCTGGCGCGACTCTTCCACCAACTGCTCGCGCCAGGTGCGCAGCTTGTTGCGGAAGTACGCAAGGTGACGGGGATTCATGTACTCCTCGTCGGACGAAGGCCGATAGCCCGGAGGCAGATCGATATTCGTGGTGATGGGCAGGGCGTAACGGCCGTCTTCGCGGGTTACACCATTGTCGAGCGTTGTAGCGGAGCTATTCATTGATGACTGCGTGGTTTTTTGTTTCTTGCTGGAGGAATTTTGCGCAGTGGCATTCGCAACGCGCGGCGCCGGGGACGGTCCCACGGCACTGGCCACCTTACCCGCAATGGGCCGGGCGGCAGATGATGATACGGCTTGCGGTGTTGCAGTTTGTGTAGCTGATGTCGCCTTTGCCACGACCGCTGCGGCGGGAGCCGATGCCGCTTTGGGCGCCACCGGTTTGGCAACGGTTTTTTCAGCCGCCTTTTTGACCGGCGCCGGCGCCGGCTTGCGGGCAGGCGCGGCGTGCTTGGGCTCAGGCTTCTTGGCCTCGGGCTTGGCTGCCTTCTTGGCTGGCGCCTTGACCGGCTCGGCATGCTTCGGATGCGCCTTGGCGACCGGCTTGGCCACGGCCTTCTTGGCCGGCGCTGGCGCCGCCTTCTTGGCGGCCGCCTTGACCGGAGCTTTCTTCGCCTCGGCCTTCTTGGCCGGCGCCGCCTTTTTCACGGACTTGGGGGCAGCGACCTTGGCCTTGCTGGCCTTGGTGTCGTTGCTCTTGCCCGCAGCCTTTCCTTTTGCAGCGTTCTTGGCGGCGGTCGAATTATGCGTGGTTTTCGCCATTTACCTTCACCGTTTTGGCCTTGGCGGCCGGCTGTTATAGCCCAATACCCTTCACACCGGCAACCATCCCTTTGGGATACTTACACCTTCTGGAATACTTCCACCCTCGGGTCTCAAAGCGGCTTCGGCCATGTGAACGCCGTGCATCGGTTGATTATCTTCCTGCTCAATCTCTACAAGCGCTTCGTGAGCCCTCTGTTAGGACAGCGTTGTCGCTTTTACCCCAGTTGCTCCGATTATGCACGCATTGCTGTCTCCCGCTTTGGTCCATGGCGCGGCAGCCTGCTGGCCGGATGGCGGATACTACGCTGTCAGCCGCTGTGCTCGGGCGGTAACGATCCGGTACCCGGGCACTTCCACTTTTCCGGCTGCCATGCCGCAGGCAGGGAACCGGAAGATGGGGCTGCTTGAGCGCGGCGCAAGTCCAATGCCTTTCCCTTTTCCTTGAGGAGTTCGCATGTCCACCGATTGGCTGATCAAGAACGCCGAACTGGTCAATGAAGGTCGCCGCTTCCACGCCGACCTGCGCGTCAAGCACGGCCGCATCGATGCCATCGGCGACAGCTTGAACGCTCGCCCCGGCGAGCAGGTGATCGATGCGACAGGGCTCTGGCTGCTGCCCGGCATGGTCGATGACCAAGTGCACTTTCGCGAACCGGGGCTCACGCACAAAGCCGATATCACGCACGAATCGCGCGCCTGCGCCGCGGGCGGCATCACCAGCTTCATGGAGATGCCCAACACCAAGCCGCCGGCGCTGGACCGCGAATCGCTGGAAGCCAAGTACGCGCGCGCGGCGGAAACCTCGGCGGTGAACTACGCGTTCTACCTCGGCGCCAGCAACGACAATCTCGAGGCGATCCGCTCGCTCGACCCCAACGCCGCGCCGGGCATCAAGGTGTTCATGGGCGCCTCCACCGGCAACATGCTGGTGGACAACCCCGACACGCTGGACGGCATCTTCCGCGAAGCCCCCACGCCGATCATCACGCATTGCGAAGACACGCCGATGATCGATGCGTTGCACGCCAAGGCACGCGAAAAATACGGCGACAACATTCCGGCACGCGAGCATCCGCTGATCCGCTCGCGTGAGGCCTGCATCAAGTCCACCCGGCTGGCCATCTCGCTGGCGCAAAAGCACGGCACGCGACTGCACGTGCTGCATATTTCCACCGCCGACGAACTGGCACTATTCCAGCCTGGTCCGCTCAAGGGCAAGCAGATCACGGCCGAAACCTGCGTGCACTTCCTGCATTTCAGCGACGAGGATTACGAACGGCTGGGCTTCCTGATCAAGTGCAATCCCGCCATCAAGACGGCCGCGGATCGCGAAGCGATCATCAGGGCGGTGGCGGAGCGCCGCATCGACGTGCTCGCTACCGACCATGCACCGCATCTGCTGGAAGAAAAGGCACAGCTCTACGACAAGGCCCCTTCCGGCTTGCCGCTGGTGCAATTTGCACTGCAGGCGGCCTTGCAGCGCGTGACCGAAGGCAAGCTCACGCTGGAACGCGTGGTGGAAGCGGTCAGCCATGCGCCGGCCACGCTATTCAGCGTGCACGAACGCGGCTTTCTGCGCGAAGGCTATGCGGCTGACCTGGTGCTGGTCGATCCACGCAAGCCGCATACCGTGCGTCGCGAAGAAGTGCTGTCGAAGTGTGGCTGGTCGCCATTCGAGGGCTACTCCTTCAGCCATTCCATTGCGTCGACGTTCGTCAACGGGCGACGCGTGTGGGACGGCATGCGCGTGGACGAAAGCGTGCGCGGCGAGCGCCTGGCGTTTGATCGCTGAAGCCTTTAGCCTCTCGCCATGCCTCCATGCGAGGCATGGCGCACGCGGCCATCAGTGCAACTCGGAAATCGTTACCGACACCGGGCCGCTGTTGCCTGAGTCGCCAAGCACGCGGGCCTGCGTATCGCTGGTCGCCAAGGTGCGATCACCCTGCTTGATGCTCGCCGACACACGGAAATCCGTGCCGTTGGCCACGTCGCCCGGCTCATAGCTCAACACGAACGACACCGGCGAGGCGCCGATCGGCGCAATGCGGTCGGTCGCGATCACGCCTGCCGGCGCATCATGCCGGTTGAGCGTAACGACCAGATAAGCATCGGGCGGCAAGTCGTGCGCGAGGTGATAGTCGACTTCGCCGGCCAACGACTTCATCAGCGTCTGCTGTGGCAGCGGCGTGTTGTGCTTGCCGAAGTGCGGCATCCAGCTGCAACCGGCCAGTACACACGCGCCGGCCAGGAGCACTCCGTAGCGGATCTTCATGGGGATTTCCTCATCTGCGAACGTGCGGATGATAACAACCGCGCGCGCATCGGCGTTGGATCAGTCTCGCCCGTTGCCGTAGCCGCCGGCGATGCCTTTGCTGGCGTAGGCCACGGCATCGTGCGGATGCAGGCTTTCCTGGTGTTCAAGGCGCACATGGAAATCGGCAATGCACTCATCGATGTCGAGCGCATGCTGGATACGTCGCGCGGCATCCTCGCAGAACATCAGGTTGCCGCCGTTGGCGAGGGCGAAGGCCTGCTCGTCTTCGCGCTTTACCGCGGTCTGCACCGGCGTACCCAGGGCGTGTTCGACACGATCGAGCAGACTGATGAGATCCAGCCGTGCGCCCCCGGCAAAACGCACCAGCAGACGCGCCACGCTGCGCTGCGCATGCGGCGTGGCCACGATGCCCTTTTCGCTGCCCAGCCAGGCCAGCACCGCCGCGTGATCCAACGGCTTGTTTGCATCGAAATCCTTGGCGAATTGCTCCTGGATCAGTTGCCGCGAAAGCGCCGCTGAGGCGGGGCAAGTCGAGGAATAAACCACCTCCGTTCCCAATTCCAGGCGAAAGCCGTCTTCGCACAGACTGGCTTCAATGGAAACCGGGTAGGCACGCCAACCGCTGTTGCTGCTGCGCAAGGCAGCGCGGCGCACGAGTTGATCAAAGCGAATGCTGATGCGCGCACGATCCGCCAGCTCATGGTGCGATTCCAGGAAGGCGCGTAGCAAGGATTCCAGCAGGCCGGCATCGACCGGCCTGGCGCTCAGGTATTCGTCCACCAGCAGATACAGGCGCGACATGTGGATGCCGCGCTTGTCCGGCCGGGTGAGATTGACGAAAGCACCCACTTGCGCGCTGGAACGCTGCGCCGAGCCGTCGCCGGCATCGAACAGTACGGGCACCTCAATGCCATCCATGCCCACCCAATCCAATGCCCCAGCCAGATGCGGCTGTGCCTGGGCGGCAACATCTGGCATCAGGCGGACAGTGTTTTCATGGGTATGCATGGGAGCTCCTCAATCACCCCTCTACAGGGGAGCTGTACAAGGCTGTCACGGAGCCAATCTTGGGGCAGCTCGCCGCGCCGCAACAGGCCTTGCTTTGGAAACAGTGCGTTTTATTGCTCTTTAGCCCCTCACCTGCTGCTGCCATCGCTGAGCCACTCGCCAGGCGCGCATGGTCGCCATGAAGCCTCGGTCCGGCGTACCTTTTTGCAACGCCTCCATCGGCTCGCCGGCGCGCGCGGCCCGGCGCACCAGCCGCTCCGCCTCGCCGGCTTCCAGCGCTCGGAAAACGCTCAAAGGACCGTCGAGCCGAACGGCTTCGCTCCAGGCCGAGTGCAGATCATCCAGCTGCGCCTTGATGGCCTGATCACGCGCCTCGCTCGGTTGTCGCAGTCCGGCGCGGCTCAGATCGAAGCGGGCCAGCCGCGCCATGGGCAACGGCAGGCGATCGCGCTCCGCGTCGTCTGGCAGGCGGCGCAAGGCAAACAGCAAATGATTCAACGTCGCCACGCGCGCGGCGCGTGCCGGCGAAGCGGTTTCGCCGTACCACCAGGCGGTTTCCAGTGCGGCCAGCGCGCCATGCAAGGCAGAGGCGGCATGGAGTTGCGCGGCGAAATCCACCGCCGTGCCCTCTTCCAGTTGTGCCATCGCGGCCAATACGGGGGCCAACCAGCGCTCCTGTGGCATCGCATGGGCACGCTCGTCATCGAACAAAACGCGGGTCAGCGGATGCCTGCCGCCACTGGCTGCCGCACCGCTCAATTCTTCTGCCCACCAATTGAGCTTGGTGGCAGCCACATGCGGTTCGCGAATGCCGTAGGCGGCGGACAGCAACTCTTGTTCCCATGCCGCCAGCGCGATATGTCCCGGATATTTGGCCGGATCCACGAACACCAGCGCAGTGCGCTGTTGCGGTTGCACGGCCAGCCATTTATCGACGTAGCTTTGCAGCGCGCCGTGCAGGGAAACTTCTTCGCTCACGCCGGAACCGTCAACTTGAGCAACTCGGTCAAGTCACGCGGGTGTGCCACGACAAGCTCGGCGCCCCAGCTGTGTGGATCGCCGCCGTCGAGATAGCCCCATTGGACGGCGACGGTATAGAGACCGGCGGCGTGTCCGGCCTGCACGTCGCGGCGATCATCGCCTACAAAAAGGCAGCGCGCGGGCTCCAGCGCAGCACGTTCGCATGCCAGCAGCACAGGGGCCGGGTCGGGCTTGCGCACGGGCAACGTGTCGCCTGACACCACCGCGCACACGCGTTCGCCCCAGCCGATCTGCTTCACCAGATCATCGGTGAGATAGCCGGGCTTGTTGGTAACGATGCCCCAGGCAATGCCATGGACCTCGAGTGTGTCGAGCAATGCGTCGATGCCTTCGAAGGGACGCGTATGGCGCGACATCATGCCGTGGTAAAGCTCCAGATAACGCGGCATGCGCTCAAGCAGTGCGTCGTCGCCTTCATCGAAGGCACAGCGCAGGATGGCGCGCGAACCGCGCGACACCACGGTGCGCACCGCTGCGTACGAAGGAACGGCTGCACCCACTTCATTGCAGTAAACAGCCAGCGCGGCATGCAGGTCGGGGGCGCTGTCCAGCAACGTGCCGTCCAGGTCGAACAAAACGCCTTGAGGCGATACGGGTAGTGGCTTCATGCGGGTTTGCGTGCGCAGACGAGATAGTTGACGGCGGTGATGCGGCTTAGCCATGCCTTGCGCGTGATCGGGTTGTAGCCCAGGCCGCTGATGTCTTCCAGTTCCAGGCCCTCATGCCGCAGCAAGCGCGCGAGTTCGGACGGCTTGAGGAATTGCGCATAGTGATGCGTACCGCGCGGCAACAGGCGCGCGATGTACTCCGCGCCGATGATGGCCGCACCGAACGAAGCCGGAGTGCGGTTGAGCGTGGACATGAACAGTCTTGCGCCCGGCTTCAGCATGACAGCCAGATCGTGCACGAGTGCCGCCGGATCAGGAATGTGTTCGATCAGTTCCATGCAGCACACGCCATCGAAGCTGGCCGGCTCAGCTGCGGCAAGTTCCGCGGAGGACTGCTTGCGGTAGTCCACTTGCACGTTCGACTCGTGCAGATGCAATCGAGCGATCTCGATAACCTTCAGCCCCATGTCGATGCCGACCACGTCGGCACCGGCGCGCGCGAGGGCTTCGCTCAGCAGGCCGCCGCCACAACCCACGTCGGCCACACGCGAACCACGCAAGGCCAAACGCGACGCGACATAGTCGAGGCGGACGGGATTGAGATCGTGCAACGGCCGTGATTCACCGTCCGGATCCCACCAGCGCGAGGCCAGTTTGTCGAAGCGCGCAATTTCTTTATGGCTGACGTTTTGCGTAGCTTGCATGACGAACAACTCCCGTGAATCCGGTGTTTAGTGGGTGTTCCATTCGTAGACCGTGACATCCCAGCCGCCGCTAGTATGCGCCGGGTCGCTGTGGGCGATCGCCAAGGCCTCGTCCATGGATTGCGCACGTAGCAGATAGGCGCCGCCGGAGCGGTCTGCAAAGGGGCCGGACATCTCATTGCGCCCCTGCTCGCGCAGCGTGTCCAGAAACGCTTGATGCAGCGGTATCACGGCAGGATCAACTTGCGGCCTGCGCATCAGCATGACGAGGAAACGTGTCATGCCGGATCCAATGCCGCGATGCGCTCGCGCCATGCATGCGTGCGTCCCATGATGCCGTCCAGATCCATGTCCACCAGTTCGCGACCGGCGAGCTTGCGCTTGCCGGCGATCCATACGTCGGTGACCTGGTGGCGGCCAGTGGCATAGATGAGTTGGGACACAACGTGGAACAACGGCTGCGTTTCCAGATCGCTCAACCGGACCGCTGCCAAGTCTGCCTGCTTGCCGGCTTCGATCGAGCCGATTTCCGCATCCAGGCCCAGCGCCTTGGCGGCCTGGATGGTGGCGGTGCGCAGTGCGTACTCGGCATCGAACGCGGCGGCGTCATCGGCCACCGCCTTGGCCAGCAGCGCCGCGGTGCGCATTTCGCCGAACATGTCCAAGTCATTGTTGGATGCGGCGCCATCGGTACCCAGCGCAACGTTCACACCAGCCTTGCGCAGCTTTTCCGCCGGGCAGAAGCCGGAAGCCAATTTCAGGTTGGATTCTGGACAATGCACCACCGACACACCGGCCTCGGCGCAGGCGGCAATTTCGCCGTCGGTGAGCTGGGTCATGTGCACGGCGATCAGGCGGTCATTGACCAGGCCCAGTTTCTGTAGGCGCTGGAACGGGCGCAGGCCGCTTTTCTTGCGCTCCTCCTCCACCTCGTGCGCCGTTTCATGCAGATGCAGATGCACCGGGATATCCAGCTGATCGGCCAGCATACGGATGCGCTCGAAGGATTCGTCGGACACGGTGTACGGCGCATGCGGCCCGAATGCCGTGCGAACCAGCGGATCGTTGCGGAAGCTGTCGTGCGTTTCGCCGGCCCGCTCGAAATATTCGTCCTGCGTGCGCGCCCATGCGGTAGGAAACTGGATCACCGGCAAGGCGATGACGGCGCGGAAACCATGCTTGCGGTAAGTCGCACCGATGGCGTCCGGAAAGAAATAGTTTTCGTTGGCGCAGGTGGTACCACCGCGCAGCATCTCGGCGATGGCCAGTTCTACGCCATCGCGCACGAATTCGGGACCGATCACCTTTGCCTCGACCGGCCAGATGTGTTGCTGCAGCCAGACCATCAGCGGCAAGTCGTCAGCCAGACCGCGCATCAAGGTCATGGGATTGTGTGCGTGGGTGTTGATCAGACCGGGGATTAGCACGTGTTCGCCCAGCTCAACCCGCTCGCGCGGCGCATAGGCATGGCGCGCCTCGGCGATCGGCAGTATGGCCACGATGCGATCGGCATGAACAACGACGGCGTGGTGTTCTAATACCACGCCACGCGGTTCGACCGGCACCACCCAACGGGCTTCGATGAGTACATCCACAGGCTGCGGCGCGGTCTGGGTCGTCATGGGGATTCTTTGATGTGGGGATATGAAACGGGGCGGTACATCTTACGATGACCGCCCCGCGGGGTTGCTTGTCGTCCTAGTGAAGACTGCGCTCAATATGTTGCGTGCTACGCACTGGTGCCTCACTGGATGCCGGCCTTCACCGGGATGACCTACTGGCAAGCCGCGCTGAAGCGCGCGGCCAGTACGTCACTTGCCGACGCGGCTGACGTATTCGCCGGTGCGGGTGTCGACCTTGATCACTTCATCCGTGCTGACGAACAACGGCACGCGCACCACGGCGCCGGTTTCCAGCGTCGCCGGCTTGCCACCGCCACCGGAGGTATCGCCGCGCAGGCCAGGATCGGTCTCGGTGATCTTCAGTTCGACGAAGTTCGGCGGCTGCACCGCAATGATCTCGCCGTTGAACAGCGTGACCACGCATTCTTCTTCGCCCTTGAGCCACTTGGCCGCATCACCCATGCCGACCTTGCTGGCTTGATGCTGCTCGAAGCTTTCCTGGTGCATGAAGTGCCAGAATTCGCCATCGGAGTACAGGTATTGCATATCGGTATCGACGATGTCGGCGACTTCGAAGCTGTCACTGGACTTCATCGTCTGCTCGGTGGTGCGCCCGTTCTTCAGGTTGCGGATGAAGATGCGGGTGAACGCCTGACCTTTGCCGGGCTTGATGAAATCGGCGTCGGTAATGACCCACGGGTCATTGTTGTGAAGGATCTTCATACCCTTCTTGACGTCGTTGAGACCGACGGTGGCCATGCGCTATGTGCTCCAGATGTGATGCCGCCGGCAGGCAGCTAGAATAAGCGGTTCCCGGGCCTGGGCCCGGTTCAAGACTCATTATGATAACCGCAAGCCACGCTGCCCGCCTATCACCGCCCGAGCCCGACTGGCGCACGCTATGGCGCGAAGCCATTACCGATACGCGCGAATTATTGGCGATGGTGGGGCTGGAGCAGCTTGCCGATACGCTGCCTGCCGACGATGCCGGCTTCCCGCTGCGCGTGCCCCGTGGTTTTGCCGGCCGCATGCGTAAGGCCGATGCCCGCGACCCGCTGTTGCTGCAGGTGCTGCCCCAGCTGGCCGAGACACGGCCGATGCCTGGCTTCAGCACAGACGCCGTGGGCGATATGGCGGCCCGCTCGGCCAAGGGCGTGTTGCATAAGTATCAGGGGCGTGCCTTGCTGATCGCCAGCGGCAGCTGCGCGGTGAATTGCCGGTATTGTTTTCGACGTCATTTTCCTTACGGCGAGGAGATGGCCGCGGCCGGTCAATGGCACCAGGCGCTGGAAAACGTTCGCCAGGACGCATCGATCAGCGAGCTGATTCTGTCCGGCGGCGATCCGCTGGCGCTGGCCACCGGCAAGCTGGAAGAGCTTGGCCGCGGGCTGGCCGGCATCCCTCACGTGACGCGATTGCGCATCCATACCCGCCTGCCGGTGGTGCTCCCCGAGCGTATCGACACACCTTTCGTCGAGTGGCTGAGGGCACTGCCCATCCAAAAGGTGGTGGTCTTGCACGCCAATCACGCCAACGAGTTCGATGCCCCCGTAGACGAGGCTTGCGCACGCCTGCGCGAAGCCGGTGCGACACTGCTCAACCAGGCCGTGCTGCTCAAGGGAATCAACGATGATGCCGATACGCTGATAAGGCTGTCGGAACGCATGTTTGCCGCAGGCGTGCTGCCTTATTACCTGCATCAGCTCGATCGCGTGCAGGGCGCAGCGCATTTCGAGGTAAGCGATACCCAGGCACGGGCACTGATCGAATGCATGCGCGGCCACCTGCCAGGGTACCTGGTACCCAAGCTGGTGCGTGAGGTGGGAGGCGATCCGTCGAAGCGGCCACTTTGACTGTCCTCATGGGCCATGCCAGCCGCATGCCCTTGACGAAAAACAGGCGGGGGACAACCGTATGCCTGCGCTTCGTCACCAATGCACGCATTGATGCTGGCAGGTCTGCAAGGAATCCGTTAAAACACCCTATATTCAGTGCCGGCTTGCCCTCGGATGCCTTCCGCGCGAGCAGCCCCTATCGAAGGAAAGCACGACGCGCCCATGAAGACAGACTCCGTCATCAAGATCCTCTTTATCGAGAATTCGGTTGAGGACGCGGAACACATCAATACTTTGTTGCGTAACTCAGGCATTGCCGTTCGCCCAGCGCGAGCAACCACTACCGAGCAAGTCCATGCGGCGCTGGAGGAACTCGGCCCCGACGTGGTTTTGTACAACCCAAGCGTCAGCGGGCTGTCGCTGCGCCATGTGGCGCAGCAAATTGATGCCAGCGCCCGCGACATTGCCCTGATCGCTTGTGTCGCAAAAATCGACGAACAAAGCGTCGCGGACATGTTTCAGGATGGCGTGGTGCATGGTGTCGGTTCGCGCAGCCAACCCAAGCAGCTGATTACTGTTATCCGTCGCGAATTCGAATCGCTGCACGCACGCCGCCAGGTTCGCCGGCTGGAAGCGGCGCTGCGCGAATCGGAGCGCCGCTGCGATGCGTTGCTGGACTCCTCCAACGATCCCATCGCCTACGTGCACGAAGGCATGCACGTGCGCGCCAACCGCTCCTACCTCGATACGTTCGGCTATACCGACTACGACGACCTGCTGGGCCTGCCGGTGCTGGACCTGATCGGTCCGGCCGATGCGGATGCCTTCAAGAATTTGCTGCGTGCGTTGTCGAAAGGCGAGAAGGCCGAATACCGCCTGGAATTACACGCCCGCCGCGCCGATGGCAGCACCTTCCCGGCCACCGCCGAATTCGCCCATGCCACCTTCGAAGGCGAGCCCTGCTTGCAGATCGTGTTCCGACGACAGCAGATCGATCCGTCGCTGGTGGAGCAATTGCAGCGTGATCCGGTCACCGGCTTGTTCAACCGTGCCCGTACGCTGGAATGCATCGACAACGCCGTGGCCGTCGCCAGCGAAGGCCGAAAGGGGCAGACGATGCTGCTGATCGAGCCGGACAATTGGGCGCACCTCGTCAACAACATCGGCCTGGGCAAGGCGGATGAATTGCTGGCTGCCTTCGCCCACCGCGTCACCGCACAGCTGCGCCAGGAAGATATCGCCGGCCTGCTGGCCGAACATACCGTCGGCGTAATCCTGCATACGGAAACCGATGAAGCCATCCGGGCCTGGATCGACACCCTGCAGAAGGCCATCTCCAGCGAAATCTTTGACCTGGGCACGCAGTCGATCACCTTGACCGCCAGCATCGGCGGCAGCCTGCTGGGCGAAAAGAACGCCAACGCCGAGATGCTGTTGAACCAGGCCGGCCAGGCGCTGCGCAGTGCGCAGGGCCAAGGCGGCAATCGCAGCGAATTGCACGATCCGGCAGCCAGAGAAAAGGCCGACGCCGAACGCGAGCGCAATTGGCTGAACTTGCTCCGCCGCGCGCTCACCCAGAACGAATTTGCGCTGTATCACCAGCAGACCATCAGCCTGCAGGATGCCGAGGGCGATTATTCGGAAATCCTGCTGCGCATGAATGGTCCGCAAGGAGAAGTCTCGCCGGGCTTCTTTATGCCAATCGCGGAAAAGTACGGGCTGAATGCCGAAATCGATCGCTGGGTGCTCAACCAGGCCATCGGCGCCTTGAAAGCTCGCGACCGGCATGGCATCCCAACCACCTTCTTCGTCAAGCTCACACCGGATTCCATGCAGCAGCACGCCAACTTGCTGTCGTGGCTGGAGCGCGCGCTAAAGCAGGCAGCGCTCAAGCACGGCCGCCTGGTGCTGGAAATGACCGAAAGCAAGGTGGTGACGATGCTGCGCCCGGCGCAGGAGTTCATCACTGGATGGAAGCAGCTCGGTGGCTCCTTCGCGCTGGAACAGTTCGGCTCTGGTCTTAACTCGTTCCAGCTGCTCAATCACATCGACGCGGATTATTTGAAGATCGACCGCAGCTTCATGGCCGATCTGCCGCAGCATCCGGAAAACCAGAAGAAGGTTACCGAGATCTGCCAGCAGGCGCACGAGATGAAGCGCCTGACCGTGGCCGAGTGGGTGGAGGATGCCGCCAGCACCTCACTGCTGTTTGCCTGCGGCGTGGACTTCGTGCAAGGCAACTTCCTGCAGGAACCGCAGCCGCTCGTGGCAAATATGTAGAAGTCTTCAGGGACGCCGGTACATCCCTACCCTCAGGCGGCACGTAGGTGAGTTGGCGCAACGTAACCCAACTGAATCTCCAGGCTGCCCGGATGCGCCAGTTTAATCCAAGGCGCCCACCGCATGCCCCATAGGCATAGGCAAAACAAAAACCCGCGGATCGCTCCGCGGGTTTTTGTGTCTGTAGCATCGCCCGGAATCAGTCCGCCGACGAGGAAGCAGCGATGGAAGCACCAATGTCTTCCTTGATGCGAGCCGCCTTACCTTCGAGGTTGCGCAGGTAGTACAGCTTGGCGCCACGCACCTTGCCCTTGCGCTTCACCTGCACCGACTCGATGCTCGGGCTATGCGCCTGGAACACGCGCTCCACGCCCGTGCCGTGCGAGATCTTGCGCACGGTGAAGGCCGAATGCAGGCCGCGGCTACGCTTGGCAATCACCACGCCCTCGAACGCCTGTACGCGCTCGCGGTTGCCTTCCTTCACCTTGACGTTGACCACCACGGTGTCGCCAGGGCCGAACTCCGGCAGCTGGCGGGTGATCTGCTCGGCTTCGAACTGTTCGATGATTTTGTTCATGACAACACCTGTCTTTGTTCAATGCTTGCGGTCTTCATCGACCGCGTTTTGCCGTAGCTGTGCCTGAGCATGCTCACGGCGGAATTCATCCAACAGCGCACGGGATTCCTTATCCAACGCGCGCTGCGCCAATAAATCGGGACGCCTCAACCAGGTTCGTCCCAGCGATTGCTTCAGACGCCAGCGGCGAATGGCCGCGTGATCGCCGGAAAGCAGCACCTCCGGTACGTCGCCCAGTGCATCGTGCACCGGTTTTGCGTAATGCGGGCAATCGAGCAAGCCGTTCGAGAAGGAATCCTGCTCGGCGGATTGCGCGTCGTTCAGCGCACCCTCCTGCAGGCGCCCTACCGCGTCGATGATCACCGCGGCGCCCAGCTCGCCGCCGGACAGCACATAGTCGCCGATGGAAAGCTCCTCGTCGACCTCGTGCGCCAGCAGGCGCTCGTCCACACCTTCGTAACGCCCGCAAAGCAGAGCGATGCGAGGCAAGCCCGCCAGCGCCTCCACCCTGCCCTGCGTCAGCCGCGCTCCTTGCGGACTGAGGTAAACCAGATGCACCGGTTCAGGTGCCGCCTCGCGCATCGCCTGGAGGGTTTTGCGCAAAGGCTCGATCAGCATCACCATGCCGGGACCACCGCCGCAGGTGCGGCCATCCACGGTACGGTAGTTGTCGGTGGCGTAATCGCGCGGGTTCCAGGTTTCCACCTGCAGCAGCTCGCGCTGCTGCGCGCGTCCAACGACGCCGACGGCGGCACACTGACGCATGAAGTCCGGAAAAAGCGTGACGACATCAATGCGCATCGGACCCTCAGAACTCGGGATCCCAGTCCACCACCATGCGCCCGCCTGGAATATCCACCGCACGCACGTACACACCCTGGACGAAAGGAACCAGCCGCTCGCGCTCGCCATCCCTTACGACCACCACATCGTTGGCGCCGGTCGCGAACAGATGGCTCACGCGTCCCAACGCCACACCTTCGGTGGTGACGACCTCGAGCCCTTCGAGATCGACCCAGTAATACTCATCCTTGCCAGGTGGCGGCAGCAGCTCGCGGGCGACGTAGATGTCCTGCCCTACCAGCGCTGCGGCGCCATCCCGGTCGTCCACTCCGGGGAATTGGGCGATGAGCCCTTTGCCCTGAGGCCGACCTTTGACACCTTCGAGCTCCGTTTCCCCACCCGGCGCCGCTGAAAGCAGCCAGGGCTGGTACTTGAAGATCTGCACACGGGGCTCGGTCCAGGATTCGAGCTTGACCCAGCCCTGCACGCCGTACAACCCGACGATGCGTCCAACCAGGACGCGCCGACCGGCTGTATTCATGCTCAAGCAGCCTGCTTGGCGGCTTCCTTCAACAGGGAGGCAACCTTGTCGCTCAACTGAGCGCCCTTGCCCACCCACTCCTGCACGCGCGCAACGTTCAGATCAAGGCGCTTGTCCTTGCCCGCGGCGACCGGGTTGTAGAATCCCACGTTCTCGATGCTGCGGCCATCACGCGCGCTGCGCGAATCGGTCACAACGACGTGGTAGAACGGACGGCCCTTGGCGCCGCCGCGCGAAAGACGAATCTTGACCATAGTTGAAAGCTCCAGAGTTGCCGGCGTCTCCGGCAAGCACGCCCTAGACTGGACGCGGTAAACGCGACATTTTAATGAAATTCGCGGAAAAAGGAAGGGGTTAGCGGTGCACCCGCCTCAACGCATGGGCGGAAACCCGCCGCCCATGCCGCTCATGCCCTTCATGGCGCCACGCATCTGCCGCAGCAGGCCCTTGGTGCCGCCCTTGGAGAGCTTGGACATCATTTTTTCCATCTGCATGTACTGCTTGAGCAGACGATTGACATCCGCTGGCTGCGTGCCGGAACCCCGCGCCACACGGGCGCGGCGGGAACCGTTGAGCAGGTCCGGATGGCGGCGCTCTTTCTTGGTCATCGAACTGATGATCGCGATCATGCGCTTGATCTCGCCATCGCCGACCTTGGATTTCACGTTGTCCGGCAGCGAGGACACGCCCGGCAGCTTGTCCATCAAGCCGGCCAGGCCGCCCATGCTGTTCATCTGTTCGAGCTGGTCACGCATGTCGTTGAGGTCGAAGCGCTTGCCCTTCATCACTTTCTGGGCCAGTTTCTGCGCTTTTTCCTGATCGACTTTGCGCTCCACCTCCTCGACCAGCGACAGCACATCGCCCATGCCAAGGATGCGTTGCGCGATACGGTCCGGATAGAACGGTTCCAGCGCGTCGGTCTTTTCACCCGCACCAAGGAACTTGATCGGCCGACCGGTGACGTAGCGCACCGAGAGCGCCGCGCCGCCACGGGCATCGCCGTCGGTCTTGGTGAGCACCACACCGGTAAGGGGCAGTGCCTCGGCAAAGGCCTTGGCGGTGTTGGCCGCGTCCTGGCCGGTCATCGAGTCGACCACGAACAGGGTTTCGATGGGGGTGATCGCGGCGTGTAGCGCCTTGATCTCGGCCATCATCGCTTCGTCGACGTGCAGGCGGCCGGCAGTGTCCACCAGCAACACGTCGATCACTTCCTTGCGCGCTGCAGTGATCGCCGCTTTGGCAATGTCGACCGGATTCTGGCCGGCCTCGGAAGGAAAGAACCTGACCTCGACTTGCTCGGCCAGGGTGCGCAGCTGTTCGATCGCCGCCGGACGATAGACATCGCAACTCACCACCATCACACGCTTCTTCTTGCGCTCGGCAAGGAAGCGCGCCAGCTTGGCCACGGTGGTGGTTTTACCCGCACCCTGCAGGCCCGCCATCAGCACCACGGCCGGCGGCTGCTGGGCAAGGTTCAGTTCGGCATTGGCCGTACCCATCAGCGCGGTCAGCTCATCACTTACCACTTTGACCAGCGCCTGGCCGGGCGACAGGCTCTTGAGCACTTCCTGGCCAACGGCGCGCACCTTCACGCGCTCGATCAGCGCCTGCACCACCGGCAGCGCCACGTCCGCTTCCAGCAGAGCAATGCGCACTTCGCGCAGCGATTCGCGGATATTTTCCTCGGTCAGCCGGCCGCGGCCACGCAGGCGGTTGACAGTGGTGGAGAGGCGTTGACTGAGGGATTCGAACATAAAGGCGAATGGGTAAAGCAAATGGACTGGCGATGATACCAGAGCCGGGCCAGCAGGCCTCTTGGCAGACAGACGTGCCTGCGACCTTCCGACGCGGGATCAAACAACCTTCGACGCTCCCACGAAACGTCGTGCCAATCCAACGCCCTGCAATGACCCGGCAGACGCCCATCGCTCACCGATCCACGTAGAAGTCGGACAGTCGCCGCAACATTGCAAGACGACCGGATGTGCTCACGTTCACCCTATCACCGCCCTGTGCGACACTTGCACGCCATGTTCGCCGCCCTCTCCATCTTCGCCATCGTCTGCTACCTGCTTGCCAGCGGACTGTTGGCATGGCCGCTGTTCGACAGCCGCGCAACAGTACCGGCACGAGTTGCGCGCCCAGCTTTGGTCATCGCCACCCTTGCGATACTGGCGCATGCCGCGTGGTTGCTTGCAGCACATCGTGGCGCGCTCGATCTGCACTTCTTTGCTGCGCTTTCGCTGGTGGCGTGCGTGGTGTCCGCACTCACGCTGGTCGTGAACCTCACGCGCCCCGTGATGGCGCTTGGCGTGATCGTGTTTCCGCTAAGCGCGCTGCTTCTATGCGTCGATAGCTTCTTCGCCCCCCCGACCCTACCGATTCCCATGGACTGGCACATCAAGCTGCACGTCACGGTGGCCTTGCTTGCCTTCAGCGTGCTTTCGATTGCCGCAGCGATGGCGATCCTGCTCGCGATCCAGGAAAAAGCGCTCCGGCACCGTCACATTGGACCGTGGCTGAGTGCCCTTCCTCCTCTGACGCTGACCGAATCCTTGCTGTTCCGCCTGATTGGCGCCGGCTTCGGCCTGCTTACCGTGGCGCTGCTCACCGGCATCCTGTTCGTGAACAACCTGTTCGGCCAACACTTGGTCCACAAGACTGTGCTGTCGATCATCGCCTGGCTGGTGTTCGGCGCCCTGCTCTACGGCCGCTGGCGACACGGCTGGCGTGGCCGCAGCGCGGTGAACCTTACCCTGATCGGCATGAGCGTATTGGTGCTGGCGTTCTTTGGATCAAAGTTCGTATTGGAAGTGATACTGCATCGCGCCGTGGATTGAGCTCAACGGCAAGCATCAATGGCTTGCGACAAGCGCTCCACGCCGATGACTTCCATATCGCCTACGCGCCCCTTCTTTAGTGCGTTGGCCTTCGGCACGATGGCGCGTTGAAACCCATGGTGAGCGGCTTCTTTCAAGCGGTCTTCGCCATTGGGAACCGGACGAATTTCACCGGAAAGACCGACTTCGCCGAAGGTAATCGCTTTGTCCGGCAGTGGGCGATCGCGCAGCGAGGAAAGCACGGCGAGCAATACAGGCAGATCGGCGGCCGTTTCCTGTACACGAATGCCACCAACGACATTGACGAAGACGTCCTGATCGTAAGCCGCAACGCCGCCGTGCCGATGCAAGACGGCCAGCAACATTGCCAGGCGGTTTTGCTCGAGACCGAGCGCCACACGGCGCGGATTTCCTAGCGACGATTGGTCCACCAGCGCCTGCACCTCCACCAGCAAGGGGCGCGTACCTTCGCGTGTCACCATGATGGCGCTACCTGAAGTCGGTCCACTGTGCGCGGAAAGAAAAATCGCAGAGGGGTTGGGCACTTCGCGCAGCCCCTTTTCGGACATGGCGAACACGCCCAGTTCGTTGACCGCGCCAAAGCGATTCTTGAACGCGCGCAACACGCGGAAGCGGCTGCCGGATTCGCCTTCGAAATACAGCACGGCATCGACCATGTGCTCGAGCACGCGCGGGCCTGCAATGCCGCCTTCCTTGGTGACGTGCCCAACCAGGAAAACCGAGGTACCGGTCTCCTTCGCGAACCGCGTGAGCTTGGCAGCGGATTCGCGCACCTGGCTTACCGAACCGGGTGCCGCAGTAAGCAGGTCCGTCCAGATCGTTTGAATGGAATCGATCACCAGCACGCGTGGCCGCGTGGCAGAAACCTGGTCGAGAATGCGTTCGATACCCGTCTCGGCGAGCGCGTGCAGAGGCTGCAATGGCAAATCCAAGCGCTGCGCGCGCGCAGCCACCTGAGCCAGCGATTCTTCGCCGGTGACGTACACGCTGGGCAGCTTTTCGCCGAGCTTGCCGAGCATTTGCAGGAGCAACGTCGATTTGCCTATGCCAGGATCACCGCCGATCAGCACGACCGATCCGTCGACCAATCCGCCACCCAGTACGCGGTCCAGTTCGCCAATGCCGGTCAACGTCCGCGATTCGGCGGTCACCAGCACGTCAGTCAGCGGCGTCACGCGCGCCACGCCACTCACGGCACCGGCATAGCCACTTTGCCGTGCTGCACCGGCGGATTTCTGCGCCGGCTGCACGACGAATTCAGACAGCGTGTTCCAGGCGCCGCATTCCACGCATTGGCCTTGCCATTTGGAATGTTCGGCACCGCAATCGGCGCAGATGTAGGCGGTTTTAGCTTTGGCCATGACACTGCATGCGTGGAATCGATGAGCGAGAGCTTAGCCTGCAAGGGTCGCAGGCCGCGAGACGTGCGATTACCGGTCGTCCTCGACAAACAGTACGCGGCGAGTCATCCCGCAGGTCAGGTCATAACTGATCGTGCCGGCCTGTGCCGCGACGATTTCCACCGGCATCTCCGGCCCCCACAGCACGACGCGATCGCCCACTTTGGCGCCAGGCGCAGCACGCAGATCCAGCGTAATCAGGTCCATGGATACACGACCGATCAACGGCACTCGCGTGTTCGCCACCAGCACAGGCGTGCCGGCCATGGCACTGCGCGGATAGCCGTCGCCATAACCGACCGCAGCGACACCGACAGGCATGTCTTCCGGGCATTCCCAGGTGCCGTTGTACCCGATGCGTTCACCGCGCTTGATCAGGTTGATGGCGATCAGGCGCGTCGCTAGCGTCATGGCTGGGCGAAAACCGAAATCAACGCCGCTTTTGCCTTCTACGACCGACAGCCCATAGAGCAGGCCACCGGTACGCACCCAATCTCCGCGCGCGTCCGGCCAGCCCAACACAGCGGCGGAATTGGAAAGCGAACGCGGCCCGGCGAGGTGCCGCGTGGCGGCTTGAAACCGCTCGATCTGCTGGCGCGTGCGATCGCCATCGAACACCTCCGACTCGGCAAAATGCGTCATCCAGCCGATGTCCGGATCGATGCCCGCCATTGCCGCCAGTTGCGCATGCACTATCGCCGCACGCTCGGGAGCAAAGCCGAGACGATGCATGCCGCTGTCGATTTTCAACCATACGCGCAAGCGCCCACGCGTGGGCGATGCTTCCGACAGCCACTGCAGCTGGCTTTCATGATGGATGGCGGCATCAAGGCCAAGCCGCTGCATTTCCGCCATATCGCCGGACTGATCGGGACCTGACAACACCACGATGCGCTGGCGATGTCCCGCCGCGCGCAAGCGCAAACCATCGCCCAGCGACGCCACCGCAAAGGCATCCGCCGCGCCATCCAGGGCACGCGCGACGCGCTCCAGTCCATGACCGTACGCATCGGCCTTGACCACCGCCATGACCCTGGCCGGCACAGCCAGTTCTTTGATCCGCGCGAGGTTGTGGCGCAATGCGCCCAGATGGATGGTGGCGACGGTGGTGCGACTCATGATGCTTGCATGGATGAAGTGCGGTTCCTGGCAAAGGGTGGATCTCGTGGCGAGCTCAACCTTTCCTTTCCCATCGGGAGGGGTGGGTTCGGCGCAACCTATCGACGCACAGGGTAGCCGCTAACCTGCGCTGGGTCGTGGCGCGCAGATGGCAGTGCGCGGGCAACGCCGGCTCAGAAATGGCCGGTATACGAGTCCGGGCTATAGTTCTCGAACTTGGTGTAGTGACCGAGGAAGGTCAATTTCACCGTATCCGTGGGGCCGTTACGCTGCTTGCCGATGATGATCTCGGCCAAGCCTTTGTCCGGGGAATCCTTGTTGTAGTACTCGTCGCGGTAGATGAACATGATCACGTCCGCGTCCTGCTCGATAGCGCCCGATTCACGCAGGTCCGACATCATCGGCCGCTTGTCCGCGCGCTGCTCCAGTGAGCGGTTCAACTGCGACAGCGCGATAACCGGTACGTTGAGCTCCTTGGCCAGGCCTTTCAGCGAGCGCGAGATTTCCGAGATCTCCGTGGCACGGTTTTCCTTGTTGCCAGGCACCTGCATCAGCTGCAGGTAGTCGATCACGATCAGGCCGAGTCCGCCATGTTCGCGGGCCAGGCGTCGCGCGCGTGAACGCATTTCCACCGGCGACAGGCCCGGCGTGTCGTCGATGAAGATTTTCGCTTCTGAGAGCAGCGCGATGGCATTGGTGACGCGCGGCCAATCTTCTTCGGCCAGGTCGCCTGTGCGCAGATGTTGGGCATGGATGCGTCCGACCGAAGAGATCAGGCGGAAGGCCAGCTGGGAGGCGGACATTTCCATCGAAAAGATCGCCACCGGCTTCTTGGCACGCAGCGCGCAAGCTTCGGCGATGTTGACCGAAAAAGCGGTCTTGCCCATCGACGGGCGCGCCGCAACGATGATCAGGTCCGACGGCTGCAAACCGGACGTGAGGTTGTCCAGATCGCTAAAGCCGGTAGAAATGCCGGTGAGCTGGCCGCGGTTCTGATAGCGCTCGTGCAACTGGCGGAAGGCATCCTTTACCGCATCGCGCATGGACACGGTGTCCTTCTTCCCGCGCGCACCGGATTCGGCGATGTGGAAGACGCGCTGCTCGGCCGTTTCCAGCACCTCGTGCACGGTCTTGCCTTCCGGGCGATAGCCGTCTTCGGTGATCGCGGTGCCGGCATCGATCAACTGACGCAGCACGGATTTCTCGCGCACGATCTCGGCATAGGCGATGATGTTCGCCGCGCTCGGCGTCGTGTTCGCCAGTTCGACCAGATAGCTGGCGCCGCCCACCATCTCGGCCAGGCCGTTGGCTTCGAACCAGTCGCCCAGCGTGATCGCGTCGCAAGGCATGCCCTTGTTGGCAAGCTCGGTGATCGCGCGCCAGATCAGGCGATGGTCTTTGCGATAGAAATCCTGCTCGGCGAGTTTGTCGGCAACCCGATCCAATGCGTCAGCCGCGAGCATCAGTCCACCCAGCACCGCCTGCTCCGCATCGATGGAATGCGGCGGCACGCGCAACGCCTCAATGGCGCTGTAGGAGGATTTGCGTTCGGGGACGAAGGACATGGACATTCCCTGTAGCAAGAGGGGTGCTCAGCGCCGTGTAGGCCGCACGCACAAGTAATGAGCTTACGAGGTCTCATCGCCTGAGACGAGCCAATAAGTCTGTGGATATCTTGTGGGCGACTGGGGATAAAAAACGGCAGCCCGGGAAAACAAAAGGCACCCGCGTTGTCACGGGGTGCCTTTTGCCTATTGCCTAGTCGCGTGGCAGCAGCGGAGGCTGCAATCGATGTCGCCGAGGCTTACTGCTTCTCGGGAACCACAACAACCTTGATCGTGTTCTGCACGTCGGCGTGCAGGCTGATCACCACGTCGAATTCGCCAGTATGGCGGATCGGGCCTTCGCCCTGGATCACTTCGCCCTTGTGGATGTCATGGCCGGCGGCCTGCAGCGCATCGGCGATCTCGCGCGGACCGACCGAACCATACAGCTTGCCTTCCGGACTGGCGTTGGCGGCGATGGTCACCGTCACGTCGGTCAGCTTGGCCTGGCGGGCGCCGGCATCGGACAGCAGCTTATTGGCCTTGGCTTCGTATTCGGCGCGGCGCGCTTCGAAGGCGGCGAGGTTCTCGGCGTTGACACGCACGGCCTTGCCCTGCGGCAGCAGGTAGTTGCGGCCATAGCCCGGCTTGACGTTGACCTTGTCGCCGAGGTTGCCGAGGTTGCGCACCTTCTCAAGAAGAATGAGTTCCATGATTGATTCCTCGATTCGTTAGCACCGGAGTGGCCCGATGCAGCCGTGGACGGTTGTCCGAAAGGAACTGCTGCCCTTGCGGGCAGCAGCGGTAAAGCATTAAACGTCGTGGTTGTCCGTGTACGGCAGCAGCGCCAGGAAGCGCGCGCGCTTGATCGCCGTGGCCAGCTGGCGCTGGTAGCGCGCCTTGGTGCCGGTGATGCGGCTGGGCACGATCTTGCCGTTTTCAGTGACGTACTGGCGCAGCGTATTGAGATCCTTGTAGTCGATCTCTTTGACTTTTTCAGCCGTGAAGCGGCAGAACTTACGGCGGCGGAAGAACTTGGACATGAGTCTGGGCTCCTGGATCAATCTTCGGAATCGGCGTCGTCGCTATCGGCACGACCTACGCGGCGATCGTCGCCATCGCTGTCATCGTCACGGCGGCGGGAGGACTTGGCGTCGTCCTTTTCCTTGCTCTTGAGGATGAAGGACTGCTCGGTGTCGGCAGCGTCGCGCTTGATCACCAGGTGGCGCAGCACGGCGTCGTTGAAGCGGAAGCCCGACTCCAGTTCGCTCAGCACGTTCTGGCTCACTTCGATGTTGAGCATGACGTAATGGGCTTTGGCCAGGTTCACGATCGGATACGCCAGCTGGCGGCGGCCCCAGTCTTCCAGGCGGTGGATCTTGCCGCCGTCGGAACTGATCAGCGCCTTGTAGCGCTCGATCATCGCCGGAACCTGTTCGCTCTGGTCGGGATGGACCATGAATACAACTTCGTAATGACGCAAGGTCATCGGGAAAACTCCTTAAGGATGCGACCCTTACGGGCCTCGCAGCCTCCCGCGGCATGCGGTGAGGCAAGGGCTGTCCAGCGCCTGTTTGGCGTGGACAGAAGCGGAATTGTAAGCGGGGTGAATGAGCGGACGCAAGCCGCTGAATTAGCTGGGTCTATGCGCAGCTCAGCCGACGGTGAAGCTTTCCCCGCACCCGCATTCGCCGGTGGCATTGGGGTTGCGGAACACGAAGCTGGCGTTGAGTCCCTGGCGCTGGAAGTCGATTTCGGTGCCTTCCACCAGCGGCAGGCTCTTGGCGTCGACGATCACCGGCACGCCATCGATCTCGAAGGCCTGGTCGTTCTCGCCTACCTGCTGGGCCAGATCCACTACATAGGCAAAGCCCGAACAGCCGGTGCGCTTCACACCGAAACGGACACCGGCGGCAGACGGCGCCTGCGCGAGGAATTGGCGCATGCGCTGCTGGGCGGAAGGAGTGATCGAGATGGTCATAGGGACAACGGTCTGAATCGGGCACTTGGGCGCATAAAGCTTGTCGCAGTGCGGCAAGGGCTACATTATCATGCCCGCTTGCCTTCACGCCCCCACTCAGATGGGCGCCTCTCCCAGGAGTTTCAATCCATGACGGTGGTAAGCGTCAAACAGGCCCTTTCCGGCAAACTCGAGGCCGGCAGCAAGGCGACGGTGCGCGGTTGGGTGCGCACACGGCGCGATTCCAAGGCTGGCCTGTCGTTCGTGAATATCAGCGATGGCTCGTGCTTCGATCCGATCCAGGCCGTCGTGCCAGCCACCCTCGGCAACTACGAAAGCGAGGTCAAGCACCTCACCACCGGTGCGGGCGTGATCGTCACCGGCACGCTGGTGCCCTCGCAGGGCAAGGGCCAGGCCTTCGAGCTGCAGGCTGACCGCGTCGAAGTCACCGGCTTCGTGGACGATCCGGAAACCTATCCGATCCAGCCCAAGCAGCACTCGATGGAATTCCTGCGCGAGGTCGCGCACCTGCGTCCGCGCACCAACCTGTTCGGCGCCGTCACCCGCGTGCGCCACACGATGATGACGGCGATCCACCGCCATCTCACCGAACAGGGCTTCTTCTGGATCAATACGCCGATCATCACCACTTCTGATGCCGAAGGCGCCGGCGACATGTTCCGCCTGTCCACGCTGGACCTGGCCAACCTGCCGCGCGATGAGAAGGGCAAGATCGATTTCCGCAAGGATTTCTTCGGCCGCGAAGCCTTCCTCACCGTGTCCGGCCAGCTCAACGTCGAGGCCTAC
Organism: Dyella sp.; assembly: GCF_036746095.1. Taxonomy (NCBI): domain Bacteria; kingdom Pseudomonadati; phylum Pseudomonadota; class Gammaproteobacteria; order Lysobacterales; family Rhodanobacteraceae; genus Dyella; species Dyella sp. The sequence goes on along the minus strand of NZ_DAIOEU010000011.1, from coordinate 49,745 downwards.
TGCCTGGCGATGAGCAAGGTCTACACCTTCGGCCCCACCTTCCGCGCGGAGAATTCCAACACGCCGCGCCATCTGGCCGAGTTCTGGATGGTGGAACCGGAAATCGCCTTCGCCGACCTCACCGCCGACGCCGATTGCGCCGAAGGGTTCCTGAAGGCGATCTTCAAGGCGGTGCTGGAAGAGCGCGCGGATGACATGGCGTTCTTCGCCAAACGCGTGCTGCCGGAAGCCATCACGCGCCTGGAAACCTTCATCAGCCAGCCGTTCGAGCGCATCGACTACACCGATGCCGTCGAGATACTGCAGAAGTGCGGCCAGAAGTTCGAGTTTCCGGTCGCCTGGGGTATCGACCTGCAGACCGAGCACGAGCGCTACCTGGCCGAGAAACATATCGGCCGTCCGGTGGTCGTTATGAACTATCCGGAGCAGATCAAGGCGTTCTACATGCGCTTGAACGACGACGGGAAAACCGTCGCTGCGATGGACGTACTCGCCCCCGGCATCGGCGAGATCATCGGCGGCGCCCAGCGCGAGGAACGTCTGGACTACCTCGATCACCGCATGGCCAAGTTCGGTCTCGATCCTGCCACGTACGGTTGGTACCGTGACCTGCGCCGCTACGGCACCGTGCCGCACGCAGGCTTCGGCCTCGGCTTTGAGCGTCTGCTTGTATACGTGTGCGGCCTGACCAATATCCGTGATGCCATTCCTTATCCACGTGCGGCAGGGAGCGCCGAGTTCTGAGCTCTTAAACCACCATGCGTCTCAAACTGGTACTCCTATTTGCATCCATCCTGCTGCTGGCCGCCTGCCATAGCGTCAAGCTGCCCAAGTTGCCGCTGCCTACCGATCTGCTGCCGCAAAGCCAGCCGATCCGGCCGCTGGCTGATGCCAAGAAGGCACTCGCCGCAGCCACGCCCTGCTGCACCACCTTCGCCGACTTCTCCTACCAGGCCCGCTTGCCCTGGCGGCCGCAACGGTTCGAGCTTGGCCCCAGCAGCCCGGTGGCGGCTATCAACGGTTCACGCAGCTACTTCCTGAGCTTCGCGCTGCCCCAGGATGTAAAGCTGCCTTACAAGATCGGCCTGAAGTCGGAACTGGTCGGCCGCTCCGTGGCCAGCAGCAGCTATCTGTTCGCGCCTACCGTGGTGCAACTCGACGAGGCCTTCCAGCCGATCGATTCGCAAGACGTGAAACTGTGCGAATACATGGGCTGGACCAACGACGACAGCGGCGCATTCGGCAGCGTCGAGGTTACCGACAGCCGCGCGCGCTACGTGGTGGTCTACAGCTCCGCCAAGCAGCAATCGGACAACACATACTGGGAGCAGTCGGCCAGCACCTTCTCGACCAGCAGCACCACCAATACACCGACCGCCACCACCATGGGCGGCAGCTACAAGATCCAGCACGGTCCGGAAGGCGTGGTGTGGGTCGGCCTGATGGATAAAAGCTACAACCAGGCCGTGAGCAAGGCCGTATGCGGCAAAGCCCCGCAAGGCAATGGGCTGCTGAATTCCATCGGCCTGGACCTCGGTTTGACGCGGAGAGGCCCTTGATTCCCGTCGTGGCCTACATCGGCCTGCTGATGATCGGCCTGATCTGCTTCACCATGCACGCCGTGTTGCCGTTTCGCATCGCCAAGCATTTGCGCGACGACTATCCGCAACACTGGAAAGTGATCGTGGATACCGGCAGCGCGCAAGCCGCGCACGGGCCGCAATTGTGGCTGCGCATGCAGAGCGTGCTGCGCTCGCCAGCCATTGCGGCGATCGACGACGCTGCGATCACGCGCCTGTGGCGCATCTGGCGCTACAGTCAGTGGCTGGCCTGGGGTTGCTGGCTCGGTGCGCTGGCCATCCAATGGCACAGCCGTTCCTGAGCGCTTGCTGGCGATTCTTGCGCATCGGCTGGCGCTGAAAACAACCGGGAGATCACATGGATTTGAATTTGAGCGGACGTCACGCCCTGGTGTGTGGCGCATCGCAAGGCATCGGCCGCGCGACGGCAGTCGAACTTGCCGAACTGGGCGCCGACGTCACCCTGCTGGCGCGCTCCGTCGAACGTCTGGCCGCGTTGGCGCAGAGCCTGCCGCGCAAGCATGCATCGCAACGGCATGCATGGCGCAGCGTGGACATGCAGGATACCGATGCGCTGAAGGCAACGGCTTTCGGCATCGTCAACGCCAGCCCCGTGCACATCCTGATCAACAACACCGGCGGTCCGCCGGGCGGCCCCATTCATAGCGCCGAATCCGCCGCCTTCGAAGATACCTTCCGCCAACACGTGCTGGCTGCGCATGCGCTGTTGCAAACGGTGCTGCCGGGCATGCGCGACAGTGCATACGGACGCGTCGTCAACGTAATTTCCACCTCGGTAAAAGAACCGATTCCCGGCCTTGGCGTTTCCAATACCGTTCGCGCCGCGATGGCCGCGTGGGCCAAGACCATGTCCAACGAACTGGCCGCCGATGGCATCACCGTCAACAACGTGCTGCCCGGCTACACCCGCACAGCTCGGCTGGACGGATTGCTGACCGTGCAGGCCCAGAAGAGTGGCCGCAGCGAGCAGGAATTGGCCAAGGACATGGCCGCTGCGGTTCCAGCCCGCCGTTTCGGTGAACCAGGTGAAGTCGCAGCAGTGATCGCATTCCTGTGCACGCCGGCGGCAGCGTACGTCAATGGCGTGAGCATCGCCGTGGACGGCGGGCGTACGAAAGCATTGAGCTGATCGCTGCACTCCCACATACGGCAGCGTCCGGTGCATTCCACTTGAACAGGTTCTAAGCTTGCAAAGATGCCAAGCACACGCCTCGCTAACCTTATCGACGGTCGCCTGCAGGCTCCTCTGGACGACCATTGGCTCGACGTCTATGAACCCGCCACTGGCGAGGTGTTCGCGCAATGTCCCGATTCCACGGCTGCCGACATCGATGCTGCCGTTAAAGCAGCGCTAGGCGCAGCCCCGGCATGGGCCGCCACGCCGACCGAAACGCGCGCCAAATTGCTGCACAAGCTCGCCGATCTGATCGAAGGCAGGCTCGATGAATTCGCCGAGCTGGAATCGCGCGACAGCGGCAAGCCCGTCGCACTCGCCAAGCGCCTGGACATTCCGCGCGCCGTATCCAACCTGCGCTTCTTCGCTGCTGCCGTCATCGGCTGGGAGAGCGAATCGCACGCGATGGAAACTGGCGCGATCAACTACACGCTACGCCATCCGCTTGGCGTCGTCGGCTGCATCAGCCCGTGGAATCTGCCGCTATATCTGTTCACCTGGAAAATTGCACCGGCGCTGGCGAGCGGCAACGCCGTCATTGCCAAGCCTTCCGAGATCACGCCTTGCACGGCCGCATGGCTGGGCGAATTGAGCATCGAAGCCGGCTTTCCTGCTGGCGTGTTGAACATCGTGCAAGGCCGCGGCCCTACCACCGGCCAGGCGATCATCGAGCATCCTGCGATCAAGGCGATTTCCTTCACCGGCAGCACGCGCACCGGTGCGAGCATTGCCGCCACTACCGCGCCGCAATTCAAGAAAGTGTCGTTGGAAATGGGCGGCAAGAATCCCGCGATCGTCTTCGCCGACGCCGATCTCAGTGACGCAAACCTCGACACCATCGTGCGCTCGGGTTTCGCCAACCAGGGCGAGATCTGCCTATGCGGCTCGCGCCTGCTGGTGCAGCGCTCGATCTACGACAGCTTCCGCGAACGCTACCTCGCCAAAGTCCAGGCGCTGCGCGTGGGCGATCCCAAGGACGCCACCACCGATCTCGGCGCACTGGTCTCGCGCGAACACTTCGACAAGGTAATGCGCTGCATTGCACAGGCACGCGACGAAGGTGGGCGCATTCTTTGCGGCGGCGACGCGCTGACGCTCGATGGGCGTTGCGCCGAAGGCTGGTTCATTGCGCCGACGGTGATCGAAGCACTCGGCAACGACACGCAGACCAACCAGCAGGAAATTTTCGGACCAGTCGTCACCCTGATTCCGTTCGATGACGAAGCCGAAGCGATCGCCCTCGCCAATGGCACCGGCTATGGCCTTGCTGCGTCGCTCTGGACCCGCGACCTGTCACGCGCACATCGCATGGGCGCGCAACTGGAATTCGGCATCGTGTGGATCAACTGCTGGCTGTTGCGCGATCTGCGCACGCCGTTCGGGGGCAGCAAGCAATCCGGCGTCGGGCGAGAAGGCGGCGTGGAAGCGCTGCGCTTCTTCACCGAGCCGCGCAATATTTGTATTCGTTACTGAGGAAGCCACCTTGAGCAGTCCACTGCAAGACCTGATCGACAGCAATCGCCGCTGGTCGGCGTCGGTAACGCAGGCCGATCCGAAATTCTTCGAGCGCCTGGCCAGACAGCAATCGCCCAAATACCTGTGGATCGGCTGCTCCGACTCGCGCGTGCCCGCCACGCAGATCGTCGACCTGCCGCCCGGCGAAATCTTCGTGCAACGCAACGTAGCCAACGTTGTGTCGCACACGGATCTGAACTGCCTCAGCACCATCCAGTTCTCGGTGGATGTATTGAAAGTGGAACACATCATCGTCGTCGGCCATTACGGCTGCGGCGGTGTGCAAGCCGTGCTGGACGAGCGCCGGCTCGGCCTGGTCGACAACTGGCTGCGTCACGTGGGCGATGTCGCGCACAAGCACGTGGACAAGCTGGCGGCGCTGGATTCCATGTCCTTGCGCAACATGCGCCTGTGCGAACTCAACGCGATCGAACAGGTGGTCAACGTCTGCCAGACCACCATCGTGATGGACGCCTGGGAACGCGGCCAACCGCTGTCGGTACATGCCTGGTGCTACGGTCTTTCCAACGGCCATATGCATGACCTTGGCATGCACGTTTCCTCGCGCGAGTCGCTACGCCCCAACTATGAGCACGCGCTTGAGCTGCTGATGCAGCGCGCACAGGAATTGCGATGAGCAACGCGGTCCGCACCGATACCGCACCGGCTCCGGTCGGCGCCTATCCGCATGCGCGCCGCGTGGGCAACCTGCTGTTTCTTTCCGGCGTCGGTCCGCGCGAACCCGGCACCAACCGCATTCCCGGCAACGTCCATGACGAGCAAGGAAACCTGGTCGGCTACGACATCGAGCAGCAATGCCGGCAAGTGTTCGCCAACGTGCGCGCGGTGCTCGAAGCGAGCGGCGCGCACTGGGAAGACCTGGTCGACGTCACCGTCTTTCTCACCGACATGGCGCGCGACTTCCCCGTCTACAACCGCCTCTATGCCGAATACTTCCAAGGCGTCGATGCCTGCCGCACCACATTGGGCATTACCGCGTTGCCGACGCCGATCGCGATCGAGTTGAAGTGCGTTGCCGCCTTGCCGGCATCGCACTCGTAAAACCAGGGCCACAAAAAAACCCGGGGGCCTTCGCCCACCGGGTCTTTCATCCGATCGGATGAGGAGAGATTACTTGCCTGCGGTGCTGCTGGAAGCCGGCTCAGCGGACTTCTTCGCCTTGTGCGACGACTTGTGGGTCGAAGACTTGCTGTGATGATGGGCGTGCTTGGTGGTGGGGGCCGACGTCGACGCGGATGCCGGAGCAGCCGACGAGTCCTGAGCCAGCACCGAACCGGAAAGAGCGACACCCGCCACGAGCAGGGAAGCGATCGCAAGTTTACGCATCATGATCATGAGCCTCGAGATTTTGGTGGCCACGGACCCGGCCGGAACCCGGCTATCGCGGGCGGCGTGACGGCCCTAACAATGCATCCATCTCGGCATACCGAAACTGAACGGACGTAGGAAAATTTCGAGTTCGCCGGTAGCTTTTTAAACAATTCTTGCCCGCCATGTTTGCGACTGACAGCCTCAAGCAAGGCAGCAACGCAGCAACTCGCGAATGATGGCCTGAACCTGCACGGCCTTGGCTTCGTCCCAGGCAAAGCTTTCTTCATCCATGTACTGGCACTGCGCCAGCTCCAGCTGCACGGCCTGCACACCTTCTGCCGGCTGGCCGTAGTGGCGCGTGATATGGCCGCCCTTGAAGCGTCCATTGACCACGAAGTCGTAGCGCCGCTGGCCCTCCAGCGCACGGGTCAAGCTCCATTGGAGATCAGCGCTGCAGCTCGCGCCATCGGCGGTACCCAGGTTGAAGTCCGGCAGGCGCCCTTCAAACAACATGGGCACGTGGCTCTTGATGGAGTGGCCGTCCCACAGCACCACCTTGCCGTGCTGCGCCTTCAGCCGCGCCAACTCGCCGGCCAACGCCTCGTGGTAGGGACGCCACCAGGTTTCGACGCGATGGCGGATGTCATCCGCATCGGGTGCCTGTCCGTCCAGGTACAGCGGCTGCCCGTCGAAGCCAATGGTGGGCGCCAGCCCCGTTTCGCGCCGGCCTGGATAGAGGGCATGCCCATCGCCGGGTCGGTTCAGATCGACCACATAGCGCGACGCCAGCGGCTTGATCAGGCTGGCTCCCAGCTCCTGCGCCAAGGGCTCGTACAGGCGCGCGACGTGCCAGTCGGTATCGGGCACACGGCGTGCGCCGGGTTGCATGCGCGCGGCCAGGTCGTCGGGAAGCCAGGTACCGTTGTGCGGCAGGCTGATCAGCAGCGGCACATCGCCGCGGGTAAGCGTGAAGGTATCCATTCCCGCAGTGTCGCCCGTCTGCGCTCAATGCAGCAACAGCAGTTCCTCGGCGGCAGTGGGATGGATCGCGATGGTCGATTTGAGATCCGCCCAATACAGCCCTTTCTGCATCGCCACCGCAAAACCTTGCAGCAATTCATCGCTGCCCGGCCCCAGCACGTGAATGCCGACGATCTTGCGCTGTTCGCCCACGCTCAGCAGTTTCACCACGCTTTGCTCGGAGCGGCCGGCCACCATCCACAGCAACGGCGTGTAGCGTCCCGTATGCACATTCACCGCGTCGCCATAGCGGGCGCGCGCCTGTTGCTCGGTAAGACCGACCGAACCCAGTGGCGGCTCGGAAAACACCACGCTGGGAATGACGCTGTCGTCGAGCTTCGCCTGCGCATCGCCGCCGATCAGCCGCTCCGCCAAGGCGCGTCCCGCCGCGACAGCCACCGGCGTAAGCGCCTTGCGATCGGTTACATCGCCGACGGCGCAGACGCCAGGCACGCTGGTGTTCTGGAACGCATCGACCAGCACGTGTCCGGCTTCGCCGCACTCCACGCCGAGTGATTCCAGACCTATATCGTTGCTGTTGGGCACGCGCCCGATAGCCCACAGCACCGCATCGTAGATGCCGTGCTCCACGCCATCGGTCGCCTCCAGCGTTACCTTGCCGGGTTGCCCGCGCGCCGCCTTGATCTGCGTATTGCGTACGATGCGAATGCCATGCGATTGCATCTGCACCGCCAATGCCTCGACCACTTCAAGGTCGAAACCCGTCAACAGGTTTTCGCGAACCAGCAGATCCACCTGGCAGCCCAGGCTACGCATCAGGCACGCAAACTCCACGGCAATATAGCCGCCACCGACGATCGCAATGGATTGCGGTGGCGCATCGAGCATGAAGATCTGATCGGACACCATGCCTAGCTCGAAACCAGGGATATCGAGCCGACGTGGCCGCGCGCCGGTGGCAATCACCACATGCGGCGCGCTCGCCTGAATGCCCTGCTCCGTCGCCACCGTATCGTGCGATACAAGACGCGCGGCTTCAGCGATCACACGGATGCCCGCCATGTCCAGGCGCGTCGCATAACGGTGCCGGATACCGGCGATGTACTGATCGCGCAAGATGCGAAAGCGCGCCCAATCCAGACGCAACGGCGCGCTTTCGAATCCAATCTCGCCGCCAAGCCGGTGCATGTCGGCGATCTGCGCGGCAAACCACATCGCCTTCTTCGGCACGCAGCCGCGGTTCACGCACGTACCGCCGAGTGCATCCGGATCGAACAGCGCCACGCGTGCGCCGAGCCGCGCGGCACGCTGTGCCGCGCTCAGCCCGCCGGAACCTGCGCCCAGCACGATCAGATCGAAACGCTCGCTCATGCATCCTCCAATCATTGGCGTCATTCCGGCGAAGGCCGGAATCCAGTTCAAATATGCTGCGCGAAGCGCTCAACATCAAAAAGGTTATGAGTGCTTCGCACGGTTTACTCAACTGGATTCCGGCCTTCGCCGGAATGACGACCTGTGATATCTCGCTTTTTATTTAGAGATAAAAACGTGACGGCGCATAAGGCGCCGGATCGATGGCAGGCGTGGCACCCAGCATCTGCGCCGCGACCAGTTCCCCCGTCGCCAACGACATGCTGACGCCCAGCATGCCGTGCCCCGTGGCCAAGTGCAGATTCGACCAGCGCGTGCTCGGGCCAATGATCGGCACTTCGTCCACGCTCATCGGCCGCCAGCCCCACCATTCCTCTTGCAGCTGCGGCCCTTCCGGTTCATGCAGGCCTTCCGCCGCGCCGCGTCGCAATGCATCCATGCGCGTGCGATTGAGCCCTTGCGCATAACCGGAAAACTCCATCGTGCTGCCAAGACGGAAACCGCTTTCCCACGTCGTGACGCAGACCTTGGGTTCGCGCAGCACCATCGCATGGCGCGGCGCCAACGTCGGTCGCGAATAGGTCAAGGAATAACCTTTTCCCGGTTGCATCGGCAAGCGCAAGCCAAGCTGCTTGCCGAGCAATGGCGACCAGGCGCCCAGTGCAAGCACCACGCGATCGGCGGTGAAATCACCGAGCGTCGTCGCCACGCTGGTGATGCTTCGATCGTTGGTGGCTATCCGCTCGATTTTCGCGCCGGTCTCGATCATGCCGCCATGCTCGCGCACCAGCCGCGCCAGTTCGGCGGCATAACGATCCGGCCGCAGGCGCGCATCCCCCGGGTGAAACAAGCCGCCCAGCACGCCCGGCTTGAGCGCCGGCTCCATCGCCTCCACCTCGTGGCCGCGCAGCCGTTGCACCGGAATCCCCAGGCGATCGAGCAACTGCGCATGATGATGTTCGTCGTCGGCCATCTGCGCGGTACTGCGATAGACGTATAGCAGTCCTTCTTCCACGAATTCGCAATCCAGCTTTTCCGTGCTGACCAGCTCGGCAATAAGCCGGCACGAGCGCTGCAGAATCGCACCTCGCGCTTTCGCCGCATGCTCAAAATCGCGCCACGTGCAACGGCGTGCAAAGCCCATCAGCCAGCGCAGACGCGGGCCGTCCAAACGAGGATTGAGATAGAGCGGGGCATCGGCGCGAAGCACCGAGCGCAAGGCCACGCCCAGCGTGCCGGGCATGGTTAGCGGCGCGGCATGGCTGGGCGTGAGCGTGCCGCAGTTGCCGTGCGAGGCACCGCAGCCGGGCGTGCCCTGCTCCAACACGCGCACCCGGGCGCCGCCTTTGAGCAGATGCAACGCCGAAGCCAGGCCGATGACACCGCCACCAAGGATCACTACGTCACTGCGGGAAGCATTCATCGGACCATTGTAGCCAAGGGATGCTCTGATCTATTCCATGCATCCGACGTGACGTCCAGAAGGCCCGCAGGGTGCATCGCGTGGCGCCGGGCAGACTGGCGGTCTGTTCAAGCCGCGCGGCGAAGCCTGCGGGCCTTCTGGATGTCACCCCGTCTTTAAAATTCAATAGGTTGGGGCCGCACTGTATGCGCGCCTCGCTTCGCCCCGCCGTCTCGATATACAACCAGTACGCCTTCACCGTCGGTGCAAACCGAGGCGGGCATACCGTGCGGTGACGGGTGCATGGAATGGATCAGAGCATCCCAAGAATTGGTACTTGCGCGGCAGTGGGTCGCGGGCGCAGGCTGGTATCACGAACACGACATCGCCTTCCCCATGCCGATGCGTCTGACGTCTGTGATGTGCCTGCTTTGCACGACCGTGCTGGTGGCCTCGATCAGCGCGCACGGGCAGCCGTCGGCGCCTTCCGCCGCACAATTGCTGAGCCGGTTCGGCAGCGCACCCAATGGCTTGGTGCGCCACGAATACCTCACCTCGGTGATGCCCCTGCTGAGCGGCGAAGACAAAACACTGGCGCAGCAACTGCTGTCCACCGTGGACAGCGAACTGGGCCTCTATAACCAGGCCATGATGACCTTCCCGTTCGACAACCGCATCGCGCCGCCTCGTTCCACGCCGCTGCCCCAGCCGGAGCAATGGCAGGCCGTCGACGCCGCGGATGCCGTGGCCGAGCTCGCCGCCAACCGGCGCAGCGTGATGGTCAACGAAGCGCATCACGATGCCCATACCCGCGAACTGACGCTGGCCTTGCTGCCGCGCCTGCGCGCGCTCGGTTTCCAGTACTTCGCCGTGGAGGCGCTGAGCGCCAAGGACCTCGACCTGATGCATCGCGGCTACGTCACGGAGACTTCCGGCAGCGAATACCTGCTCGAGCCTCTCTATGGCGACATCGTGCGCCAGGCTATCCACCTGGGCTACACCATCGTTGCGTACGATCCGGAAGATGCATCGCTGGCCGATCGCGATGCGGAACAGGCGCGCATTCTCTACGAAAAAGTGTTCGCCAAGGATCCACAGGCCAGGCTGTTCGTGCACGCCGGCTACTCGCACATCGACAAGGCCGCAGGCAATCTGGGCGGCGGCATCGAGCCGATGGCGATGCAACTGAAGCGCCTCACCGGCTACGACCCGCTCAGCGTGGACCAGACCCAATTTCGCGATGTCGCCATAGGCGGCCTCGATTTCGGCTTCTACAACACCATCGCCAGCCACTTCACTTTCCCCGTGCCGTATGTACTGCGCCAACGTGGCAGCGACACGATCTGGAGTTCCGATTCCAGGCAGCACGACGTCACCGTGATATTGCCGCCCGCTTTCGACAGCGACCTGGACGTCAACGGCATCATGAAGAGCGATGTATTGCGCCGCGAAGTCATACTGCCGCGCCTGCCCCTCGATCCCAACCATCGGCCGTCGTGGCTGACGCTGGGCGGCAAACGCGTGCCTTATCCGATCAGCGCCGAGCTGTGCGCCGGCCAGATGCCCTGCGTGGTCGAAGCCGATTACCCCGGCGAGCCCGACAATGCGACGCCGGCCGATCGTTACACCTTCCTGCGCAACAGCCATTCACACAACGTGCTTTATCTCTATCCTGGCCATTACCGCTTGCGCGCCTGGGATGACTCCGGCAAAACCCTGCAGCAGCAGGACATCAGCGTACCGTCAAACTGATTGGCTCTCTACTGTTCTTGTTGCCTTTCCAGCCACACGGGTAGCTTTTTATCGGACACCACCGCAACAACTACCGCGATGCCGCGCAGCGCGACGTGCTCGCGCGTCATTGACTTACCCGCCCAAGCAGGACAGCGGCAAGACGGCCGAAGCGTGGGTCAAGGTGTCCGTGCTTTTCAGCCTCGCCCTGCTGCCGCCGCACCCGCCCGGCCCGCGGGACGAGATGCCGCCGCAGGGTGCCCGATGCCTCCGCCACCCAGCCAGCCAAGCTCCCCCAACTCCTGAAAACTTCCCCGCAACTTGTTGATTTGCTAACCTCGACGCAGCACCAGCGCCGAGGTTTTGCAGATGGATTTGGCCATCGCAGGGGATCAAGACGAACACCCATCGCTCGCCCGCGCCCTACGCCTGGGCGCACTGGTGGGTGCCTTGCTGTTGCTCGCTGCATGCGCCGATTCCCCGCGTCGCGAGGCCACCTTCAAGCCCTCGGACTCGGCCCTTGCCAACGAACCGGCACGTGCACCGGAAAACGTCGGCACCGCCAACGACGTGCTGTTCCGCGCCATGGCCCTGGTCGGCACGCCGTATCGCTGGGGCGGCAACACGCCCACCGGCGGCTTCGATTGCAGCGGGCTGGTGGAATACATCTATCGCAATGCCGCCAATATCAATCTGCCGCACAGCTCGCGTGACATGGCGTTCGTGAGCGGCGAGAAGATCAAGCGCATGGATGAATTGGTAAGCGGCGACCTGGTGTTTTTCGGCAGCCGCGGCGGCATCAGCCACGTTGGCGTCTACGTCGGTAAAGGGCGTTTCGTACATGCGCCCAATAGCGGCGGCACGGTGCGGCTGGACGATATCGATGGGCCGTATTGGCGCGACCATTTCGAATACGGCAAGCGCCTGCTGGACTGACACGTAGGTTGACGGTGAGGACGCAGCCGAACCCCGACGCCGGCATATACATGGCAATGTCTGGGCTCGGCTGCGCCTCACCGCCAGCCTGTCCTGGCTTTCACAAAATTTATATTGTGCACAATTAAATTTGATGCTAATTTTCACCCCATGAAGAAATCCATCACCCCTTCCCTGCTCCTGGACGAACAGCTCTGCTTTGCGCTGTATGCCGCGTCGCGCCGCATGACGGCGGCCTACCGGCCCCTGCTCGAAGCACTGGAGCTCACCTATCCGCAGTACCTGGTGATGCTGGTGCTGTGGGAACGGGATGGGCTCACCGTGAGCGAGCTTGGCGAACGGTTGCAGCTGGATTCGGGCACGCTCACCCCGCTGTTGAAGCGGCTGCAACAAGCTGGCCTGGTCGGCCGCCGCCGCCGTGAAAGCGATGAGCGCGAAGTGGAAATCACCTTGACCGAAACCGGCGACACGCTGCGCGAACGCGCCGCCGAGGTGCCGCGCTGCCTGGCCGAAAAACTTTGCATGTCCGTGGACGCGTTTACGCGCCTGCGCGATGAGTTGAAAACCCTGGCGACCCAGCTCGCCTCCCCCAACGATCCATCCCACTTTGACCCAGGAGCATAAACGCCATGACCAACCCGACCAAAGTCCTCTACACCGCTACCGCCACCGCCAAGGGCGGCCGCGAAGGCCATATCCACAGCAGCGACGGCGTGCTGGATTTCGACCTGAAAGTGCCGAAGGAACTCGGCGGCCCGGGCGGCCACGGCAGCAACCCGGAGCAGCTGTTCGCCGCCGGTTATTCGGCCTGCTTTGAAGGTGCCGTGCGTTACGTTGCACGCGAAAAGAAGGTTGCGCTGAAGGATGCGTCCGTGACCGGCCACGTCGGCATCGGCCCACGCGAACCCACTGGTTTCGCCATCCAGGTGAAGCTGGAAGTGAGCCTGCCGGGTATCGATCGTGCCGTGGCGCAGGAGCTGATCGACATTGCGCACCGTGACATCTGCCCGTATTCGCATGCCACGCGCGGCAATGTGGATGTGCAGATCAGCCTGGTTTGATTTGCCCGGCGTTGAATGCAACAACGGCGCCGAAAGGCGCCGTTGTCATGTCCGAACTCAATGCACTCAATGCGCCTCAGCACCCGGCGGATGCGCGTGCCCGTGCTGAATCTCTTCCTCGGTCGCCTCGCGCACTTCCTGGATCGCCACGTCGAAGTTCAGCGTCTTGCCGGCCATCGGATGGTTCATGTCCACGTCGATGGTGCTCATGCCCACCTTGTGCACCGTCACCGCGCGCTGGCCGCCTTGCTTGAGCGACAGCACGGTGGTCATGCCGGGCTTCAAGCGATTGCCCTGGTGGAAGTACTTCTTCGGCACGCGCTGGATCTGGCCTTCCTGGCGCTCGCCGTAACCCTCGGCCGGCGGGATTTCCACCTGCAGCGAGTCACCGGCGCCGTGCTCTTCCAACGCCTTTTCCAGGCCCGGGATCAACTGGCCATGGCCCAGCAGGATCCACAACGGCTCGCCGCCGTCGTGCGAGCTTTCAACCTTCTCGCCGTCCACGGTAAGCGTGTAGTGGAACGCGATGACCTTGTCCTTGCCAGCCTTCATTGCTTGTCTCTCGACTCAGGTAAAAAATCTATTCTACCGGTTTCACCACCTTCCCCGGCGGCCACGGCAGCATCGTCGCTGTAGACGGCAAAATGATCGCCATTCAAGCTGAATTGCGCCGTTTCGCGCATACCCAACCGCTGATGGGCGCGGATCGAGCCAAGGTTGTCGCGCCGGATGAAAAGCACCGCTTCGCGATTCGGCAACCGACGCCTCAGCGCCGCGTACAACTGTGGCAGCAAGCCCCGGCCCCGCTCGGTCTCGGCGATGCAGACCGGGCCATAGGCATAGGCGGACGGGCTGCCCGACCACGCCCGCCACATTGCCCGGATCGATGGGGGTTCCTCCGCGCCGCCCTTGGCCGCACTGAACAGCACCCCGACGAGTTGCCCTTCCCGGCGCGCAACGATGACTGGCATGCCGTTCAAGCTCATGCGCGCCACGACCTCACGCGTAAAATTACCGGTCAACGAACCGCCCCGGTCCGCTGCGTTGGCTTGCAGCAGCGCGGCTATTTCGTCCACATCTGCGGCTGCGGCAAGTTCGAGTTCATACATGGCCAGTCCCGTCCTGGTGCTAGGCTGGCCATTATTCCCCGAAACGGACGCCCCTGGCTTCCGGCCCCAGCCACACCAGCAGTGCCAGCAACACGGCCACCGCGGCGATCCACAGCGACATCACCAACGGCAGACCCGCCCCTTGCGCCGCCAGCCATGATTGCGCCGTGGCGGTACCGGCAGCGATCAGGTTGCCCATCTGATAGGCAAAGCCGGGCAATGTGCCGCGCACGGCATCGGGCGATAATTCGTTCAGATGCGTCGGTACCACGCCCCAGGCGCCTTGCACCATCACCTGGATCAGGAACGCCCCCAAGCCCAGCAGCAACAGCGAGCCGCCGTAGGTCCACAGCGGAATCACCGGGATGGCCAACAAGGCGGACACGATCATGGCGCGGCGCCGCCCCGCTTTTTCCGACCATCCGCCGAAGAAGATGCCACCCACCAGCGCGCCGAAATTGAGCAAGGCCACCAACAGGAACGCCGCGCTCGATCCGGTCGGCAAATGCAGGTTCACTTCCTCAAACGTGTGATACATGTCCTGCGAGCCATGGCTGAACATATTGAACGCCGCCATCAGGCACATCAGGTAGATCGCGAGCTTCCAGTGTCCACGCATCGCCTCGCCGAGGCTGCGCTTGCCATGCGCGGCTTGGCTCGCCTCCCACGCCGGCGACTCGGGCACCTTGCGGCGGATGTAGAGCACCAGCAGCGCCGGCACCGTGCCGACGACAAACAGACCACGCCAACCGATGTGATCGATCAACAACCAGTTCGCCAACGCACCCAGGAAAAACCCGCACGGATAGCCACTTTGCAGCAAGCCCGACACCAGGCCGCGCGACTTCGCCGGAATCGACTCCATCGCCAGCGACGCACCAATGCCCCATTCGCCGCCCATCGCCACGCCGAACAAGAAGCGCAACGCCAGCAACATCGTCATCGAGGTGGAAAACGCGGTGGCCAGTTCGAACACCGAAAACAGCAATACGTCGGCCATCAGCACCGGCCGGCGACCGAAGCGATCCGCCAGTCGGCCAAATAGCAAGGCGCCCACCGGGCGTGCCGCCAAGGTCAGGAACACGCCCAGCGTCACCTCGGTGCGATCCACGTGAAATTCGTTCGCGATGCCGACGATCACGAAGGTGAAGAGAAAATAGTCGAACGCGTCCAACGTCCAGCCCAGAAAGCTCGCCAGCACGGTATGCCGCTGCTCATGATTCAACTCGCGAAGGGTAGACAGGACGGACATGCAACACTCCCGATAGGCGGCTGCGCAGGCTACCATGATGCCGCGGCGGCCTTCATGTATAATGCCCATTCGAATCGCTCGCTTTGTTGGCGTCGCATTCCTCCCACATCCCTATATACGGCAACGCGGTTCTAGACGAAGGCTCCGGGTTGCAACAGGAGCTAATCATGTCTTTCGAATCGCTGGGCCTTGCCCCTGCGTTACTGCGCGCGCTTGCCGAACAAGGCTACGCCGAACCCACGCCCATCCAGGCCGGCGCCATTCCGGTGGTGCTTGAGGGCCACGACCTGCTGGCCGCCGCGCAGACCGGCACCGGCAAGACCGCCGCCTTCTCGCTGCCCTTGCTGCAGCATCTGTCCACCACCGAACCCACCCGCAAGCAGCGTCCGCGCGCCTTGGTGCTTACGCCCACGCGCGAGCTGGCCGCTCAGATCAACGACAACGTCCGCGCCTACGGCAAGCATCTGCGCGTCAGCAGCGCGGTGATCTTCGGCGGCGTGAGCATGGGGCCGCAGGTGCAGGCGCTGCGCCGCGGCACCGATATCGTCATCGCCACGCCGGGCCGGCTGGTGGATCACATGCAACAGCGCACGATCGATCTCTCCGGTGTGGAAGTGCTGGTGCTGGACGAGGCCGACCGCATGCTCGACATGGGCTTCCTGCCGTCGCTCAGGCGCATCATCGGCGCGCTGCCGAAACAGCGCCAGACGCTGCTGTTCTCGGCCACCTTCGCACCGGAGATCAAGGCACTGGCGATGCAGTTCATGCAATCGCCGCACGAAGTGTCGGTGACGCCGGCCAACAGCGTGGCCACCACGGTGAGCCATCAGGTGCATCCGGTAGACGGCACGCGCAAGCGCGATCTGCTGCTGCACGTACTCAGCCAGGACAGCCGCCGCCAGACGCTGGTGTTCAGCCGCACCAAGCATGGCGCCGACAAGCTGGTGCGCTACCTGGAGCAATCCGGTTTGCGCGCCGCGGCCATTCACGGCAACAAGAGCCAGAACAATCGCACCAAAGCGCTGGCCGATTTCAAGAACGGCCGCATCACCGTGCTGGTGGCGACGGATATCGCCGCACGCGGCATCGATATCGACCAATTGCCGATCGTGATCAACTACGACCTGCCGATGGTGGCCGAAGACTACGTGCACCGCATTGGCCGCACCGGCCGCGCCGGCGCCAGCGGCATCGCCTTGTCGCTAGTGTGCCATGAAGAATCCGGCCTGTTGCGCGATATCCGCAAACTGTTGAACCAGGACATAGCGATCAGCGAAGTGCCTGGCTTTGAGCTCTCCACGCCACTGCGTCTGGACGCGCATGCTCCGCGTCCCAAGCAAGGGCAGCGTCAGCCGCGCCAGGGTGGCAACGGGCATCGTCCGCATGGGCATGCGCAGCAGGGCAATGCGGCTGGCGAACATGCGATGGGGAATCGCAAGCGCCAGCGGTCGCGTGGGCGCAAGCCTGCCGCGAAAGCGTAGTTCGATCTGGCCTGAAATTTCAGGCCGTCATTCCCGCGAAAGCGGGAATCCATTTCAAAGGCATCGGAGCAACATGGATTCCCGCTTTCGCGGGAATGACGGCGCTTCGTGATTGAGATTTCGGGATCTAAATCGGCAACCAACGCAGCATGCGGGAGCGGCTTTAAGGCAACACTGATGCCTTAACCCTCCGGGCAAATCAACGCCGTCAGCACGTGGTCTTCCCATACCCCTGCAATCTGCAGATACCGCTTCGCATACCCTTCCTTCTCAAACCCAAGCGATGTCAGCAATCGCGCACTGCGCTCATTGCGCGGCAGGTAATTGGCCATGATCCGGTGCAATCCCAATTCACCGAACGCCCAGTCAATGCCCACTTCCAGCACCTCGCGCATCAAACCCTGCCCTTGCATACGCTCGGCCACGCCATAGCCGAGATGGCAGGCCTGGAATGCACCGCGCACGATATTGGAAAAACTGAAAGTGCCGATGATCGCCTGCTCGTGGCGATCGAACACCAGCAAGGGATAACCGCGATCCTGCGCCGCACTCTGGCGAGCTAGCCCGATCGACTGAATGCAATGCTCCACGGTGTAGAACGCTGCCTCGTGCAACGGCTCCCATGGCGCAAGATGTGCGCGATTCTCTACGCGATAGCGCAGCAGCTTGGTCGCATCCGTGACCTCTGCAATACGGATGCGCGCCCGCGGCGTCTCCAGCGACGGCAAGGCAACCACGGCGCTCAACGCTCCTGATCCATCGGCCCCTTGCGCCGGGCTGCCATCACCGCCCTGGCACGCGGCTCGGCCAGGGCCAGCGCGGTCGCCTCGCCGATCCCCGTGGACGCTCCCGTAACCAAGGCAATGCGATCTTTCAGGCGGTTCTTCATTACGGCTCCTGGTAACGACACAATCCGTCAAGAGTATGTCCGCCATGGGCTGTTACAATAGTGGCCTTTCTCCCGCATGCCGCGCGCATGCCACCTCGAGGTTTCCCCATGTCGTCCCCGTCTTCCGACTCTGCTCCGGCCACCGCTGGTTTCTCTGCGCTTGCCCTTACGCCGGAAGTGCTGCGCGCACTGGCCGACGTGGGATACGAAGCGCCCTCGCCGATCCAGGCCGCGACCATCCCGCCGCTGCTCGAAGGCCGCGACGTGCTCGGCCAGGCGCAGACCGGCACCGGCAAGACGGCCGCCTTCGCGCTGCCGATTCTTTCGCGCATCGCAATGCGCCCCGGCAAGCCACAGGCGCTGGTGCTGGCGCCGACGCGTGAACTGGCCATCCAGGTAGCCGAGGCGTTTCAGCGCTACGCCGCCCATATGCCGGGCTTCCAGGTGCTGCCGATCTACGGTGGCCAGAGCTACGGCCCGCAATTGCATGCCCTGCGCCGAGGCGTACACATCGTGGTGGGTACGCCGGGCCGCGTGATCGATCACCTGGAACGCGGCACGCTGGACCTTTCCGAACTGCGCTTCATCGTGCTGGACGAAGCAGATGAAATGCTGCGCATGGGCTTTATCGACGACGTCGAAAAAGTGCTGCAAGCCACGCCGCCGGAGCGTCAAGTGGCGCTGTTCTCCGCCACCATGCCGCCGCCGATCCGCAAGATCGCGCAGCAGCACCTGAAGAACCCGGTGGAAGTCACCATCAAGGCGGCCACCACCACCGCCGCGAACATCCGCCAGCGCTATTGGTGGGTGAGCGGCATGCACAAGCTGGATGCGATGACCCGCATCCTGGAAGCCGAACCGTTCGACGCGATGATCATCTTCGCGCGCACCAAGCAGGCCACCGAAGAACTCGCCGAAAAGTTGCAGGCGCGCGGCCTGGCCGCCGCCGCCATCAACGGCGATATCGCGCAGCCGCAACGCGAGCGCGTGATCCAGCAACTGAAAGAAGGCAAGCTCGACATTCTCGTCGCCACCGATGTCGCCGCACGCGGCCTGGACGTGGAACGCATCAGCCACGTGCTGAACTACGACATTCCCTACGACACCGAAAGCTACGTGCACCGCATCGGCCGCACCGGCCGCGCCGGCCGCAGCGGCGAGGCGATTTTGTTCGTCACCCCGCGCGAGAAAGGCATGCTGCGCGCGATCGAGCGCGCCACGCGCCAGCCGATCGAGGAAATGAAGCTGCCGACGGTGGAGGCCGTCAACGATCGCCGCATCTCGCGCTTCAAACAGAACATCAGCGATACGCTGGCCATGGGCGGGCTGGAACAATTCCAGCAGCTGATCGAGCAATTCGAGCAGGAGCACAACATTCCTGCGATCGAAATCGCCGCAGCGCTGGCACGCATCGCCCAGGGCGATCGCCCACTGCTGCTGGAAGCGCCGCCCAAGCGCGAACGTGCGCAGGAACGCGAACCGCGACCTGCTCGCGCGCAGGATGGCGAATCGCGGCGTCCGGCGCGGGAATCGCGCCATCGCGACGATCATCCGCGCGACTTCGCACCGCGCCAGCAGCGTCCGCATGCCACGGAAGAAGGCAAGCGCACGTATCGCATCGAAGTGGGCCATGAGCATGGCGTGAAGCCCGGCAACATCATCGGCGCCATCACCAACGAGGCCGGCCTGGAAAGCCAGTTCATCGGTCGTTTGAGCATCCGCGACGACTACAGCCTGATCGACCTGCCCGATGGCATGCCGCCGGAAGTCTTCCAGCACCTGAAGAAGGTGTGGGTCAACCAGCAGCAATTGCGCATCAGCGAGTGGGATGGCAACGAGGCCGACGCAGGCGGCGCGCGTGCGCCACGCAAGCCGGGCGGCTTCAAGCCGGCGCATGCGCGTGGGCATGCGGGCGGCAAGCCGAAGCACGGGCGCGGAGGCGATAAGCCCGTACGCCGCAAATAGGCGCGTAACCCACACGGCCGTCATTCCCGCGAAAGCGGGAATGACGGCCGTGTGGGTTACGGTATGCAAGAGCGCGTCGTCGTTGCTCCCAGCGCAACGGTGTGTTCTAGCCAACTTAGCGCTGCAAACCTGTTCGTGCGGCCATACTTGGTCGCCATGAACAACCCGTGTTGGGGTTGTCACCCCAACCTACGCAGCCATGAACACTCTCCCTAGCCTTTACATCTCCCACGGCTCGCCGATGACTGCCTTGCAACCGGGCAAGGTCGGCCAGCGGTTGGCCAGCATTGTCGCCGAACTTCCGCGCCCGAAAGCCGTAGTGATCGCCACCGCCCATTGGCTGGCGCATCAGCCGAGCGCGGGTGGCGCGGTGCAGCCGGAAACCATCCATGATTTCTACGGTTTTCCGCGTGAGCTTTTCGAGATCCAATACCCGGCACCTGGCGCACCGGACGTTGCCGCGCAGGTTGTGCAATTGCTCGACCGTGCCGGGTTGGAACCTCTCCTCGACACCAACCAGGGTCTTGACCACGGCGCCTGGGTGCCACTGCGCCTGCTTTATCCGCAAGCAGACATTCCAGTTGTTCCGCTCTCCATCCAGCCAAATCTCGGCCCCGCCCATCAATACGCCGTGGGCCGTGCGCTGGCGCCGCTGCGCGAGCAAGGCATCCTGGCGATCGGCTCCGGCAGCATCACGCATAACCTGCACGACTTCCGCGCCGGTTATAGCGAAACGAACGAAGCACCGTACCTGCGCCCGTTCCTCGGCTGGATCGAACAGAAAATCAAAACGGGTGATGTCGCTGCCTTGCTCGATTACCGACGCCAGGCGCCCGGCGCCGAGCGCGCACATCCCACCGACGAGCATCTGCTCCCGCTGTATGTGGCGCTCGGCGCGGCAGGTGAGCACGTCAAAGGGCAGCGCATCGATGCAGGGATCGAGCTTGGCTTCCTTGCTATGGACATCTACCGCTTCGACGGCTGACCGCCACGCTGGAATGCCAGCGCTTGCGCAGGGTGGGATGCAATCCCAGCATCAGGAGCCAAAAACAGCCGGGATTTCATCCCAACCTACGCTTACTTCACGGTGATCGTCCCCGTCATGAACGGATGCACGGTGCAGAAGTAGGTGTAGGTACCGGGCTTGGAAAACGTCACCGAATAGGTATCACCTCCATCCAGCGCCTTCGACGACTTGAACTGCTCGCCTGGGCTGGTCACGGTATGCGGCTCCTCGTCCTTGTTGGTCCACACCACCTTGGTGCCCACGGGCACGCTGAGTTCCTTGGGTTGGAAGGCGAACTTCTCGATCGTCACTTCCGTGTGCTTGCCTTGGGATGACGAAGTACCGGCAGCCATCCCCGGCAGCGCAGCGCCACTTAGCGTGAGCATCAAGAGCAGCATTAAAAACTTCCGTACGGTCTTGCGCATCACGTCAACTCCTTGTCGGTGACGGCCAAAGGGCCAGTACCTTTCACATGTCGCACGTCGCGAATACCGATGTATTTATGCAGCTCGTCCGCCGGTACTTTTTTCGGCCCGGGCGCAGGGGCTTCGCCTGGTGCAGGTTGCGGGTAAGCGGTGGCGCGCGCGGTGTAATAAGTGATGCTGCCTTCCACTTTCTGCTGGATCTGGTGGATATGGCCGTTAAGCACGGTCACCGAACCGAAGCGCTTCAGATAGCTCATGGCTTCGGCGCTGTCCTCAGTGCCCCAGCCCCACTGGGTATACACATCCCACAGCGGCATATGCGCCAGTACCACGACAGGCGTTGAAGCGGACAGACCGGCCAGATCGTTCTTCAGCCATGCCAATTGGTCCGCGCCCAGCCCGCCAAGACCGACCGGCGGCTTGAAGCTGAGCACGTTGATCAGGCCCACGAAATGCACGCCGTCCTTGTCGAAGCTATACCAGCCGCCCTTGTTCTGCTTCTGCCCGAAGCGCTTGAAGAATTCGGCACCGGCGTCGCCGATCACGTCATGCTCGCCAGGTACGTAGAAGGTTTCGCCGACGTTGGCTTCCTGCATGATCCCTTGCAGCGTATCGAACTGCCCGGGCGTGGAGAGATGAGTAAGATCGCCCGTGTGCACCACGAACGACGGCTTCTGCGCTTTCACCATCGCCAGCGATTTGCGCAAGGTACCGACCACGTCCGGATTGGCTTCCTTATTGAAGCCGATGTGCGAATCGCTGATCTGCACGAAACTGAAAGTGGCGTCCTTGGCTGCCATCGCAGCCGATTCGCCCAATGGCTGCGCCCGCAGCACGCCGCTTTTCATCACCCAGAGGGTGCCGGCCCCGGCCCAGGCCATACACTTGAGAAATTGCCGCCGGTCTTCCGTGCGGCTGTCATCGTTCGCCATTGCTAGCTCCGCTTGCGTAGGCCACCCATCGCGGCCTTCAATTGCGTTTACTCACGGGGCTGCCGGCTTATTCCCATAACCCGGACCACAGACTTGTTTCCAATAAAGGAATAAAGTCGCTCGAAATACGGTATTAGGCTTCATGCTCATGTCTCCCGATGCCCGACAACCTCCCGCGCATGGCAATACAAGCTTCGAAAGCTGCGTAGTGCCGTACCTGGATGCCGCCTACAACCTGGCCCGCTGGCTGGCGCGCGACGACGCAGATGCGCAGGACGTGGTGCAGGAATCCATGCTGCGCGCACTTCGCTACTTCAACAGCTTCCGCGGCGACGATGCTCGCGTATGGCTGCTGGCCATCGTGCGCAACACGTTCTATTCGCTGCGCAGCAAAGCAACCTCGGGCGCAACGCATGAAACCTTCGACGACGACGTCCACGTGCTGGTGGACGAGCAGCCTTCGCCCGAGGCTCGTGTCTTGCTGTCCTTCGACATCCAGGCCTTGCAAGCGGCGCTGGAAAACCTGCCGCCTCCCTTGCGCGAAGTCATCGTGCTGCGCGAACTGGAAGAATGCTCATACAAGGAAATTGCCGCCATCACGGGCCAGAAAATCGGCACCGTGATGTCACGACTGGCCCGCGCGCGCGAACGGCTGAAAGCCGAACTGTCCCACTCTTTCATCCATGAGGCACGCCGTCATGATGTGTGATGACGCAAGGCTGCTTCTGCACGCCTATCTCGACAACGAACTGGATGCCGCCCAAAGCGTGGCGGTGGTCCGGCACATGCAAAGCTGCCCCAGTTGCGCGGCAAGCTTTGCCGATTACACCAAGCTGCGCGAAGGCATGGCGCGCGCGTCCCTGTATCGCCGTGCACCGGATGCCTTGCGTAAACAGTGGTCTGCCGAAAAACCGGCTCCGCCGGCTGTGCAACCAGCCAGGGCACGCCGTGCGCCCGTCGCGCTGGCGATGGCCGCCGGTTTTGCGGCGGCCGTCGCCATGGCCGCGCCGCTATGGTTCCTCACGGCGCATCGCAGCGGCGACACCGCTCAGTGGGCGAACGAAGCCATTTCCAGCCACATTCGCTCGATGCAGCCGCAGCATCTGGTCGACGTGGTGTCGACCGATCAGCACACGGTAAAGCCGTGGTTCGACGGCAAGCTGGATTTTTCGCCGCGCGTGAAAGATCTCGCCAGCCTGGGCTTTCCGCTGGTGGGCGGCAGGCTTGATGCGCTCGGCGGACGCGACGTCGCCGCGCTGATCTACAAGCGGCGCCTACACATCATCAACCTCTACCAGTGGCCGGTTACGTCCAGCGACACCTCGCCCAGCACTACGCAGATGCATGGCTATGCCGCCATCCAGTGGACGGCCGATCGCATGCATTTCGTGGCGGTATCCAACGTCAGCGAAAACGACCTTCGTCAGTTCGTGCAGGATTTCCAGGACGACAGCGTTACGCCGTTGATGCGTTGAAGGCGATCCAGTCTTCGTGCGTCAGCGGTGGCAGGCCGTGCTTGATACGGGCCCTGTCGCATTGCAGGCTAGGCTCACCAGCTTCCCATGCCGGCTGTACTTCGCGGCACACCGACGGACGTTGCGGATGGATACGGCAGCGGCTCGCCACGCCAATGTTGCCTTCCAAGGCAACGCAATGCGGCTGGTACGCCTGCGTACCACGCATCACCAGGCGATGCGGGTCGAGCTTTTCAGCAAGTTCCACCGGTACCTGGCCGCCCATGGCAGGCTCGGCCTCGCTCCAATGGAAGGCGACGCGGAAACTGGCGCAACACGCGCCGCAGCGCAAACATGGATGCATCATGGCGATTGAACGAATGCGCCCCCTGGCGCAAGTTTTCGCTTTGCACGCTGGAATGAAATCCCAGCCAGCAAAAGCTACAGCGCGTCGCTAAACGTATTGCACGACCGAATATCCCCACTCTCCAATCCGGTCTTGAACCATTTCACCCGCTGCGCCGAGGTGCCGTGCGTAAACGAATCGGGCACCACCGTGCCACGCGCCTCGCGCTGCAACGTGTCATCGCCGATCTGGCTGGCGGCATTGAGCGCGGATTCCACGTCACCCGGTTGCAGCCATTGCAGGCGTTGCTGCGTGCGGTTGGCCCACACGCCGGCAAAGCAATCGGCCTGCAATTCCTGCCGCACGGAAAGGCCGGTAGCGCCTTGCATGGCCGCGCCTTGCCGCTGCAACTGGCTGGTCTTGGCAAAGATGCCCAGCTGATCCTGCACGTGGTGGCCGACTTCGTGCGCAATCACGTAAGCGCGCGCGAAATCGCCGCTGCTATGGAAGCGTGTCTGCAACTCGCGGAAAAAATCCAGGTCCAGGTAAACCTTCTGGTCACCCGGGCAATAGAACGGGCCCACCGCCGTGGACGCGGCGCCACAGGCCGTATTCACGCCACCGCTGAACAGCACCAGCTTGGGATCGACATAGCTGCGTCCCATGCCGGCAAAGATATCGGTCCAGGTTTTCTCGGTGGAACCCAGCACCCGGCTGACGAATTCCTTTTGCTGCGGATCCACCTGCGCCGGTTGGCTCGTTGGTGCATAGGTGCTGGGCTGACCACCGCCCTGATCGAGCAGCGCCAGCGGATTCTTGAAAAAGATCCAGCCCAGCACGGCCAGAATCAGCAGGCCGCCAATGCCCATCCGGCCGCCACCGAAACCAAATCCACGGCCACCACCACCGCCCTGGTCGACTTCGACGTTCTGACTCTCTTCGCCTTTCTGCCAGTCCATAACGCCTCCCGCATGCGCCCCGCCGTGCAATGCCGGCCAACTCCCACAGCATCGCATCAAAACGCTACAGTGGCACATCCTTTTCCACACGCGTGCGCCACATGACTCAAAACCTGCCCGCCCTGGTCACCCTGCTGACGGTCCTTCTGCAATTCGGCACGATGTGGGTGGTTGGCCACGCGCGAGGCAAGTACCGCATCCAGGCGCCCGCCATCAGCGGCCATCCGGTGTTCGAACGCGCTTATCGCGTGCAGATGAATACCCTGGAAAACACGGTGATGTTTCTGCCGACATTGTGGTTGGCTGCACATTACGGCTACGTGTTCTGGGCCGGTGTCGCCGGCCTGGTGTGGGTGTTGGGGCGCGTGTGGTATGCCATCGCTTATCTTGGCGACGCCGGCAAACGCGGCGGCGGTTACATGGTTGGCATGGTGGGCTGGGCGGCGACGCTGGTGATGGCTGCCTTGGGCCTGGGCCGCGCCCTGCTGGCCGGCTGAACCGCGTACCGAGGACGTCCCGATGTTCAAGCCGGCCCCACCGGCTACGCCATGGCCCTCTTCCAAACTCCCGGGCGTGCTGCATGCCATCGGCCTGGTGCTGCTGTATTTCCTGCTGCAAGTCGGTGCCGGTGTGCTGATGGGCCTGGTTGTTGGCGTGTTGGAAAAAATTCGGCATCCGCAATCGTCGTTTGCCAATGTGCACAAGCATGTGATGAACGTGCTGCGGCAAACCGACAGCAGCGTCATGCTGATGGTGGTGGCGCTGCCGTTGATCGCACTGCTTATGTTCTGGCTGGTGCGCCGACAATGGCCGCAGTTGTGGCTGCAAGCCGAACCACCCGGCTTCGGTTTCAACGCGCCGTACGGCTCTCGCTGGTATGCCGCGGCAGTGCTGGTCGGCGTGGTGATGCCCCCTTTGGGTGCCTTGCTCACGCAACTGCTGGCACACGGCCATGACGTGACGCAGAACGTGCAGGAACTCACGCAGCATGCATCGCGCAACCTGCGTCTGCCACTGGCCATCGTGGCGGTGACGATCGGGCCGATGGTTGAGGAGTTGATGTTTCGCGGCGTGCTGCTTTCCGCTTTGATGCAGCGGATGTCGGTTGCACCGTCCGTTGCGATATGCGCGATGCTGTTCGGCCTCGTGCATTTGGCCGGCCTGGATTTTCAGTGGTACGCGCTGCCGAACCTGATGTTGTTTGCAGCAGTGCTGTGCTGGCTGCGCTTGAAAGCCGGCTCGCTATGGCCGCCGATTCTGGCGCATGGCTTGTATAACCTGTTTGCGCTGGTGGCATTGCTGGCAGCCACCTGACCGCGCCGCAACCACCCCATGTCGGGGTTCGGCTGCGCCTCGCCCCCTCCGTGACCCGCGCGGCAGGCGTTATACGGCCATCCCGAACGTCCGCAACAGCTTCGCCGTCTCAAACACCGGCAAGCCCATCACGCCCGAATAACTCCCTTCCAGATATTCGATCAACGTCGCCCCCCTACCCTGGATGGCATAGGCCCCCGCCTTGCCGAACGGTTCGCCGGTCGCGACATAGGCGGCGATCTGTGCCCCGCTCAAGTCCGCAAAACGCACGCGCGAGATGCAGACGTCGTCGTGTTCACGCTTGGCCGATACCACGCACACCGCCGAAATCACTTCATGCGTACGACCGGAAAGCGATTGCAGCATTTGCATCGCATCGTCGGCATCTTTCGGCTTGCCGAAGATGCGATCGCCCTGCACGACTTCCGTATCGGAGGCGAGCACCAGCGCATCCGCCTGCACGCTGCGCTCCAGCGCTTCCCATCCTGCCTGCGCTTTGTCGCGCGCCACGCGCCGCACGTAATCCACCGGCGATTCTTCCGGGAACGGCACTTCGGCCACATCCACCTCCAGCATGGAAAAAGTCACACCGAGCTGGCCGAGCAATTCGCGCCGGCGTGGCGATTGGGAGGCAAGATAGAGCATGAATCACCAGGTTCCTTGTGGGGAATTGAAAAGCACCTTACTGCAACAACCACGGCGACGACGTACTCCAGAAGACAATGTGCGCGCCGAGGTAATGCCGTCCAAAATCCTCCAGCTGCGTCCTCGTGAACGGCTTGCCGGTCTGCGGGTCCTTGTATGTCAAGGTCGGCTCCTGCACCGCCATCGCAATCATCGCCAGCCGATCCTTGTAGCGATGGAAGAACGGGTATGCATTATGCATGTGCGCCTTGCGATACGGCACGATATCCGGGCCGCCCAGGCCGACGTCATGCTCAAGCGCGGCCTCGAACAGGCGCTGCATATAGCGATGGTCATTGTCCCATTCGCAGGGCCAAAAGTTGACGTACTGCACCACCACCGACCGTTGGAATACCTTGCGCGCAAACAGCATGTTTTCCCGTTCTGCCGCAAAGTATTTGTCGCAGGTGAATCCTGTCTTGTCGTGCTTCTGATCGATATCGGCGGCGGTTTCCGGCAGATTGATGCCTTCCACCCGCCCGTCAAAGGCCTTGGCGAGCTCCTTTAACAATTGTTGATAGCGGCGGCGTACATCCGGATTCCATTGTTGCGTCACCCAGCCCTGCGCCTGCGGCACACCTTCGCCCGGATTGTCGATCTGGGCAACGAGGCCGCCACCGTAAGAAGGTTCGGTAAGCAGATAATCCGGAACATCGCGCGCTTCCTTGTCGAAGAAGCGATCCTGGATCTGGATGAACAGCGCCTTCTGCAGCGCTGCCACGCGAGCGAGATCCCGTTCTATCGGCGAAAAATCGTAGCGGCCCTTCTGCGGCTCCAATTGCCGCCAGGTGTAGACGATCTGCACACCATCGATATCGGTGCGCTGTAGCAGATGCTCATAGCCGTCGAGTCCGCCCTGCCGCAGAAACAAAAAATTCCTGGCTTCTTTTGCCGTAGCCGCTAAGGGGAGCAATAGCGCCGCCAGCATCAGTAGAAAACCGCTCAGCTTGCCCATGCTTGTCATCCTCGTCCATGCAGGAACAACCATAGTAGGTTGGGTTGGCGCGGCGTAACCCAGCATTGCCACATCGAATGGGCTTGGCTACGTTGCGCCACTCCACGCTACAGCATGAGGCCGTAGTCGCAAAATTCGTGATCGCGTCGCCAGCCAAGCGATTCGTAGAGCGCCTGCGCGGGCGTGTTGTCCTGCGCCGTCTGCAGCCACAAACCGGTTGCGCCGCGCGCCCGCGCATGTTCGGCCGACGCGGCAAGCAAAGCACTCGCAACACCCAGCCTGCGCGCCATGGACGCTACAAAAAGATCATTCAGCAGATAGATGCGTGCCGTACGCACGGATGAAAAGAGCGGATACAGTTGCACGAAGCCGATGCCGGTTCCCTGTTCGGCGTGGGCCAGCAGGATTTCCGATTCATGCTGCGCAAAACGCTCTGCGAGAAACGTGCGCGCACGCGCGGGATCGGCGGCCTGCCGATAAAACTGCCGATAGCCGTCGAACAATGGCACGAGGGTGTCGAGATCCTGGATGCTCGCCGGACGAACTTCAAAGCGCATGACAACTCCGATGACAATGCAATGACGGCGCGCGCCATCGCTTTCATGCGCGATGGTACGGATGGCCTGCGAGCAAGGTGGTCGCGCGATAAAGCTGCTCCACCAGCACCAGCCGGACCAGCATATGCGGGAGGGTGAGTGGTCCCAATGACCACTTTTGATCGGCGCGGGCTAACACTTCCTGCGCGTGGCCATCGGGACCGCCGATAAGAAAGGCCAGGTCGCGCCCGGCCATGCGCCATTTCGCCAGCTGTTCGGCCAGATCTTCGCTGGACCAGG
This sequence comes from Dyella sp., assembly GCF_036746095.1. Classification (NCBI taxonomy): domain Bacteria; kingdom Pseudomonadati; phylum Pseudomonadota; class Gammaproteobacteria; order Lysobacterales; family Rhodanobacteraceae; genus Dyella; species Dyella sp. The sequence continues at coordinate 21,034 of NZ_DAIOEU010000011.1, read as the reverse complement.
TTTTGCCGCGCCCGTCGAGTGCAATCACATGCGTATCGCGCGGCAATGCGGCGAGGATGGCGCTGCCTTCGTCGTGTATCGCACGCGCATCATCGCGGCCTTTGCCGCGCGTGCCAGGCTTCAGTTCGATCAATTCGAGGGGCAAATCGTGGGAGAGCCGTTTGCGGTATTCGGCAAACCCTTCTGCAACCCATGCAGGCATGCGTTCGCCGATGGCGATCAGGCGGGCGCGCATTCCGGCTTTTTTTCAGCCTGTTGCCAGAGCTGCTTCGCCCTCGGCGTCGCGGTCACCCACGGTCCACAGGCGCTCCAGGCCGTAGAACTCGCGAATGCGCGGCAGCATCACGTGCACGATGACGTCGCCCAGATCCACCAGCACCCACTCGGCCTCCTGTTCGCCTTCGACACCCAGCGGCATCACGCCCGCCTCTTTGGCGAACTTGACGACTTCGTCGGCGATGGATTTCACGTGGCGTGCCGAGGTGCCGGAAGCGATCACGAGCAGGTCGGCGATGGAAGTTTTGCCGCGTACATCAATTTCCCGGATGTCCTTGGCCTTGAGGTCTTCAAGGGCGGCGATGACGGTCTTGCGCAGGGCGGCCGTGTTGACGGCCTTGGTATGACGGATGGTGGTCAAGAGTTGGGGCCTCTTAAGCGTTTCGGCAGCGCGGGATCGCGCAAGCGCAGTATATCCGCCTTGCTGTGACGGGACGTCAAGCGCTTTTTTCTCAAGGCAACACTGATCAAGTATCGCCGTCGTCATGATGTCTGGAAGGCTCGCAGGGTGTGTCGCGTGGCGCCGGGAAGGCTGGCCGTCTTGCCAAGCCGCGCGACGCAGCCTGCAGGCCTTACAGGCATCACCCCATCACTTTGAATTCAACATGCTGGGGCCGGCCCTGTCTGTCCGCAGGCCGCAGGTCCGCTGTCTCGATAGACGGCCAGTCTGCCTTCGCCGACGGCCCTGCGGCCTGCGGACAGACAGGGCTGGTGACGACGGCGATACTTGATCAGTGCTGCCTTAACATCCACCGGGGTTTGGCCGATTTCGGCGTGCCTTGGCGTTGTAAACGAAGCCATCCGCAAGCGAGTGTCGGCTTACGCCCGCGACAGCAACCGTCCGCCCATGGCGGCATTCGCACCGATCACGATGGCTATCGCCAGTGCATGCAAAAACAGATCCGACGCGGTGGCATCGAAGCTGTGGCAGATCTCCAGCAGGCTCGCCGAAGCAGCCGCACTGGCCAGCCCGATCAGTACCGCCGTCACCACCGGCCGTAGCGGGCAGGCGCGCCGGATCAGCCAGATCATCAGCGCCGACAACGGCACGGAATAGCTGGTGATGAAAATCAGGCAATCGTTGGCCGCATGCACATCCACCACCGGCGTCCCCGGCAGGTGCAGGCGCAGGCAGCCCAGGCCGCTGGCGCCGATCCAGACCAGGGCGCTGGGCACCGGCAGCCACGCCCATTTGAGGGAGCGGCCGGGCACCGCCAGCACGAACGCGGCCAGCGCCGCGGTGATGGCCGTAATGATCCCGCCGCCCGCGCCCACGCCCAGGTCGGGCAGCGCACCCCAGCGATGCAGCATGGTGCTGCAGCCATAACGCATGAACAGCACCGCGGCGATCGCCGACACCACCAGCAGCCAGCCGAGCGCGCGCCGCCACGGCGGCAGCAGACGCCGTACAGGCGTCAGCTCCGCGCCGAGCGCGTCGATCAAGGCGTCATGGCGGGTTGCGTCGGACATTGCCTTCAAGGTTCTCCATGCAAGCGATCGCGCAGGGTTTTCAACGCGCGATGCAAATTCACTTTCAGGGCGCCGGTATTGCGCCCGGTTTGTTCGGCGGCTTCGGCCAGCGAGCGTTCCTTCAAGCCAAGCTGCTCCACTGCCTCGCGTTGTCCCGGCGACAGGGTCTTGATTGCCTTGCGCAGGCGCTGAGCCTCTTCCGCACGCTCGGCGCCGGTGCTGGCATCGTCGCGGTCGGCATGGGTGTCGAAGGCGAATTCGTCGTGCACTTCGCGCTGCTCGCGGCGGCCGTGGCTGCGCAAAATGTCGATGGCGCGGCGCGCGGCGATCGCGGCCAGCCATGCATCGTAGGAGCGGGTGGGATCGTAGGTATGCCGTACGCGATGCACGGTGAGCAGGGTTTCCTGCACCACGTCATCCAGCGCGTCCACCGCCACGCCCTGCCTTCTTGCCACCGCGCGGATCAACGCCACCGAATCGTTCAGCACGCGCGTGTAGGCGCGCTGGTCGCCGGCTTGCGCGGCGGCCATCCATGCTGCCCGTTGCCGGTCAGCCTGTTCGCTGGCACTGGGAGTATCGGTGGACACGGCCTTGTCGCTATTCAGCCTCCTCGACGAAGGCTGGCGTAGTAGGACCCATGGGCCGTCAAAGGTCAAGGATGAGGTGGCTGACATGACCTGTCGTCAATCCGGATACACAGGCTGATTCGCTGGTCAAGGCGCCGCGGTTACGTCGGCGCAAGCATGTAACGCATGCGCTCACGCAACGAATACCCAGTCAGAAAACAAGACACGCGAGTCCGTCATGCTTTTGCTGATCCTTGCCTTCTTCGGTGGCATCGTCACCATCTTGAGTCCATGCATTCTGCCGGTGCTGCCGTTTGTGTTTGCACGCGCCGACCGGCCATTCGCACGCAACGGTCTGCCGATGCTGATCGCCATGGCCGTTACGTTTGCGCTGGTTGCCACCCTGGCGGCGGTCGGCGGCGGCTGGGCGGTGCATGCGAATCAATATGGACGCTACATCGCGTTGGCGGTGCTGGCCGTGCTCGGCTTGACCTTGCTGTTGCCGCACGTCGCCGACTGGATCAGCCGGCCGTTCGTCAAGCTTGGCAATCGGCTCACGGAAAAAGCGGATGCCAGGCAGGATTCGCCGTGGTCCGCCGCGGGCCTGGGTGTTGCCACCGGCCTGCTGTGGGCGCCGTGCGCAGGTCCGATTCTTGGCCTGCTGCTGACCGGCGCGGCATTGCAAGGCGCCAGCGTGGAAACGACGCTGCTGCTGCTTACTTACGCTGCTGGCGCCGCGCTATCGCTCGCGTTGGCTTTATTGGTCGGTGGCCGCGTATTTGCGTTGATGAAGCGCTCGCTGGGTGCCGGTGAATGGGTGCGCCGGGCCTTGGGTGCGCTGGTACTGGCTGGCGTGGCCATTATCGCCCTGGGCGTGGATACCGGTTTGCTGACGCGTGTTTCGCTGGCCAGCACCGGCGGCATCGAGCAGAAGCTGATCGATGCCATCAGCCCGGCGCCCGTGCACGCCGCGCCCGCGCCGCAAGCGGGCACACCCTTGCCAGTGGAAGGCGAACTGCCTTCGCTATCCGGCGCCACACAGTGGTTCAACAGCGCGCCGCTCTCAGCGGAAGCCCTGCGCGGCAAAGTCGTGCTGGTGGATTTCTGGACGTACTCCTGCATCAACTGCATCCGCTCGCTGCCGTATGTAAATGCGTGGGCGCAAAAGTATCGCGATCACGGCCTGGTGGTGATCGGGGTGCATTCGCCGGAATTCGCCTTTGAGAAAGATCCTGCCAACGTCGCCAAGGCGATCAAGGATTTCCACATCACCTATCCCGTGGCGATGGACAACGACTACGCGATATGGAAGGGCTTCAACAACGAATATTGGCCGGCGCATTACTTCATCGATGCGCATGGACAGATCCGTGCGCATCACTACGGCGAAGGCGGATACGCCCACAGTGAAGATGTGATCCGCCGGTTGTTGAGCGATGCTGGCTACAAGAACCTGCCCGGCGGCTACGTGCAACCGGGTGCTTCCGGTGCGGAGGCGGCAGGCTCCGGCGATACGTATCGTTCGCCGGAAACCTACGTGGGCTATGCGCGCAGCGACGGCTTTGCCGGTGGCCAGATTGCGCACGACGATAGCTTTGCTTATCACGCGCCGGACACGCTCGCCGCCAATCAATGGGCGCTCAACGGCACGTGGACGGTAAAACCGCAGCAGGCGACGCTCGACAAACCGAATGGCAGCGTCGTCTACCGCTTCCGCGGACGCGATCTGCATCTGGTACTTGGTCCTGGCGAACATGCCAAATCCATCCGCTTTCGCGTGACACTCGACGGCAAGGCGCCGGGCGACGATCACGGCACGGATACCGATGCCGATGGCCATGGCGTCATCAACGGCCAACGCCTGTATCAGCTCGTCCGCCAGGCACACGGCACCGGCGAGCGCGTCTTTGAAATCACCTTTCTCGATCCGGGCGTGCACGTCTACGCGTTTACGTTCGGTTGAGTACAACGAAGTCCGCCCCAGGAGACTGACATGACATCCGCATTCGACGACAAGACGATGGATCGTCGGCGATTCCTGTTCACCTTGTTTGGAGGTGGCGCCGTGGTGGCACTCGGCGCCGTGACGGCCACCCGCTTCATGGGCGGCAAAGGAGGTAACGCGATGGCCGCGGCAGTACCGGTAGCATCCGCTCCCCTGCAAATGCTGCAACTGGAATGTTTTGCGGACGAAGATGGTCGCGACCTTGGCGTGTGCGACGTGCGCAAAGTGGTGCTGACGGATGCGCAATGGCAGCAGCGCCTTTCGCCCGCCGCCTTCAACGTGCTGCGCCGTGCGGGTACCGAGATGGCATTCAGCGGTCCGCATGAGAAACCGAATCACAAAGGCCTGTATCGCTGCGCCGGTTGCGATACGGCGCTGTTCAATGCCAATACGCAATTCGATTCCGGTACCGGCTGGCCGAGTTTCTGGCAACCGATTGCCAAGCGCAACGTGATCGAGCACCGCGATACCAGCTTTGGCATGGAACGCATCGCGATCAGTTGCGCAGGCTGCGATGGCCACCTTGGGCACGTGTTCGATGATGGTCCGCAGCCGACAGGATTGCGCTATTGCATGAACTCGGTGGCGATGCGGTTTGTGGCGTTTGCGGGTTAATGAGCGCCGGAATCTTTCCACTCGTCATTCCGGCGCAGGCCGGAATCCAGTCTGAATATGACGTGCGAAGCACACAGAATCATTTTTGTATCGTGTGCTTCGCACAGCATGCTTAAGGCAACACTGATTAAGTATCGCCGTCGTAATGATGCCTGGAAGGCGCGCAGGGTGTGTTGCGTGGCGCCGGGAAGACTGGCCGTCTTGCCAAGCTACGCGGCGCAGCCTGCGGACCTTCCAGACCTCACCCCATCACTTTGAATTCAATATGTTGGGGCCAGCCCTGTCTGTTCGCATGCCGCAGGTCCCCGTCTCGACAGACAACCAGTCTGCCTTCGCCGACGGCCCTTTGGCCTGCGAACAGACAGGGTTGGTGACGACCGCGATACTTGATCAGTGTTGCCTTGACTGGATTCCGGCCTGCGCCGGAATGACGAATCGCTGCGAAAACGCACGTAAGCTGGGATTTCATCCCAGCCTACCCGGCTCGATACGGCGCAAGCAACGCCGCATCATCGAACAACCCCGCTGGCAACAGATACCGCGGATCGCGCCCCGCCGCGAGCAACTCGCGGATGCGCGTGGCGGAAACTTCCAGTGGCGTCACCGCCAGCTCGATCACCTTCCCCGCCGGCTGCGAGCGAATCACTGCTGGATCATCGGTACGTCGCCTCGCTACCGCGCGCTCCACTTCCACCGGAACGCACGCATCAATACCAGGCCGATTGATCACGCCGATATGCGCCACGAGAAACAAATCGCGCCAGCGATGCCAACTGCGCAAACCAGCAAACGCATCCGCGCCCAGCAGCAACACCAGCGGCCGTTCGCCAACGTCGCGGCGCAGTTCTTCCAGGGTATCGACGGTGTAGGACGGGCCGCCGCGTTCCAGTTCGCGCGTATCGAGCGTCAGACGCGATTGACCGCGCAACGACGCGCGCAACATGTCCACGCGCTGCTGCGCGCTTGCCGTGGGCGGCGGACGATGCGGCGGCACGTTGGCCGGCATCAGGCGTACTTCGGCATCGAGCAGTTCGGAGGCTTCCCAGGCGACGCTGAGATGACCGATGTGAATGGGGTCGAAGGTGCCGCCAAAGAGGGCCAGCGGTTTCATCGTATGTCTCGATTAGACCAGTGCCTGCGCGGCACGCGGTTCGGCAATGGCGGCGATCAGTCGCTGCGTTTCCCGCCAGGCGTCGCCGCCTTCGCGCCCCTTGGCGATGCGATCGATGCGTGCCGCACGGGCCAGGCATTGCATCCAGTGTTCGCGGGGGGCTCGGCGCAGTGCCTTGCGGAACAGTTGCTCGCGTGCCGGCCATAGACGCTCCGCGCGCGCTTGCGCACCAAAATCGTGTGCATTGGCCAGGCGCAGCGCCAGCTGCAACTGATTCACCAGCCAGCCCATCAACGCAATCAGCTCATCGCCTTCCGCGTGCAGGCCGTCGAGAACGCGCAGCGCACGCGCGCCATCGCCACCCAATGCGGCATCCGTCAGTTTGAACACGTCATAGCGGGCGCTGTCGGCAACGAGGCTTTCCATCTCCGCCGAGTCGATCTTGCCTTGTCCATGCAGCACGACCAGCTTGTCGATTTCCTGCGCGGCAGCGAGCAGGTTGCCTTCCACGCGCTCCGCCAGCAGGGCTACGGCGTCGGGTGTCGCGGTCAGGCCGCGCGAAGCAAGGCGCGCGCCGATCCATGCTTCCCATTCGTTCGGGCGCGGTGCGTTGAAGATCACCACGCTGCCTGCGCTGTCGACCTGCTTGGTCCACGCGCCTTCGTGCTTGTTGCTCCATTCGACCGCGGTGATCAGCAGCGTGACGTCCGGCGGCGGATTGGCACAGAACTCGGTGATCGCCTTGGCCCCTTCCACGCCCGGACGGCCGGTAGGCAGGCGCAGGTCGAGCAACCTGCGTGTGGCGAACAGCGACATGCCTGCCGCCGAACGCGCCAAGTCATCCCAATCGAAATGCGCCCCGACGTCCAGCACCTGGCGCTCGCTGTAGCCGACTTTGCGCGCCTGTGCGCGCAAGGCGTCGGCGGCCTCCAGCACCAGCAATTCTTCGCCCGCCAACAAGTAAACCGGGCTGAGGCGATCCGCAGCCAGCGCTTTCTGCCACTGGATCTGGTTGAGCGGCATGGCTATAACCTGCCCTTAATTGCCGATCGGCGTCGGCATGTACTGCGGCGGCGCCTGGGTGGTGCTCGCATTGGCCGGCAGCGGACCGACGGCATTGGCCGCCGCGGTTTCCCCGTTCTTGGCCACTGCCTGCAGTCGGAACAGCAAGGCCTGGATGGCATCGTCGATCAGGCTGCCCTGGATCTGTTCCATCTGCGATTGCGTACCCACCGGCTGGCTGGCGTCATAGCTGAATTCGCGCTGCAGATCGATGGCCTGATCCGGCACGATGACCTTGCCTTCGGGATTTGTAGCGGTAAACACCACATGGAAGCGCACCGCGAATTCGGTTACCTGCGCCGCGCCGTTGATGGTGAGCGATTGCACGGTGAAGTTCTGCGCCGGCACGTGCAGCTCGGCAATACCGGGGCCGGATTTGTCTTCCAGCGTGACGTTGGAGGCGAGCAAGGCGCGCGCCAGCTTGCGCTGGAAATCGCCGGCACCGCCGACCGTGAGGTGCACGCGCTGCATGCCTGGCGGCAAGGCCGCGCTGCCACGCAGGTGGAAACCGCATCCGGCAAGGGCGAGCACGGGCAGCAGCGCAAACAGTTTCAGCATGCGGTTCATGTACTCATCCTGCGACGATGTTGACGATCTTGCCAGGCACCACGATCACCTTGCGCACGGTCTGCCCTTCCAGAAAGGCTGCCACATTGGGATGCGCACGCGCCAGCGCCTCGGCTTCTTCCTTCGAGGCGTTGGCGGCCACTTCGACGGTGCCGCGCAGCTTGCCGTTCACCTGCACGGCCAGGGTCAGCGAGTCGCGCACCAGCGCGACCGGGTCCGCCTGCGGCCACGGCTGATCGTCCAGCACCGTCTGCGCATGGCCCAGTGCCTGCCACAAGGCGTGGCTGACATGCGGCACCACCGGGTTGAGCAGCAGCACCATCGCTTCCAGCGCTTCATGGCGCACGGCGCGGCCCTGGTCGCTCTGGTCGGTGAATTTGCCGAGCGCGTTGAGCAGTTCCATCAGCGCGGCGATGGCGGTGTTGAAGGCGTGGCGGCGGCCGAAGTCGTCGCTGACCTTCTGGATGGTTTCGTGCAGCTGGCGGCGCAGCGTTTTCTGGCCGGCATCCAGCTGGGACGGATCGACTTGCGGATGATCCGGCTGGCCGACGTGCGTGATCACCTCGCGCCAGAAGCGGCGCAGGAAACGCGCCATGCCTTCCACGCCGGCTTCGCTCCATTCCAGCGATTGTTCCGGCGGCGCGGCGAACATGGAGAACAGGCGCACCGTGTCGGCGCCGAATTTCTCCACCATCAACTGCGGATCCACGCCGTTGTTCTTGGACTTGGACATCTTCTCGATGCCGCCGATCGACACCGGCTTACCATCGGCCTTGAGCACCGCGCCGACCACGCGCGCTTTTTCGTCGCGCTGGATTTCCACGTCGGCCGGGTTGATCCAGTCCTTCGAGCCGTTCGCGTTTTCGCGATAGAACGTTTCGGCAATCACCATGCCCTGGCATAGCAGGTTAGTGGCCGGTTCGTCCGCATGCACCAAACCCGCGTCGCGCATCAGCTTGTGATAGAAGCGGAAATACAGCAGATGCAAAATCGCGTGCTCGATACCGCCGATGTATTGATCCACCGGCAGCCAGTAATTGGCGCGCTCGTCGACCAGGCCGGTCGCGCCGGGGCTGGTGTAGCGCGCGTAGTACCAGCTCGATTCCATAAAGGTATCGAAGGTGTCGGTTTCGCGCTCGGCCGCGCCACCACATTGCGGGCAGGTGGTTTTGCGCCATTCGGGATCGGCCTTGATCGGCGACTGTACGCCGGAGAATGCGACGTCTTCCGGCAGCACCACCGGCAGTTGGTCTTCCGGCACCGGCAGCGCACCGCACTTGGCGCAGTAGATCACCGGAATCGGGCAGCCCCAATAGCGCTGGCGGCTTACGCCCCAATCGCGCAGGCGCCAGTTGACGCGGCGATGCCCCTTGCCGGCGGTTTCCAGCTTGCCGGCGATGAAGTCGAAGGCATCGCGGTAGTTCTTGCCGTCCATCTCGCCGGAGTTGATCACGCGCATGTCGGCGCGCGTCTTGTCGGAGTACCACTCTTTCCAATGCTGCGGATCGTAGGTGGCATCGCCGCCGCCCACCGCAATCACCTGTTTGATCGGCAAGTTGTATTTATGCGCGAATTCGAAATCGCGTTCGTCGTGGCCGGGCACGGCCATCACCGCGCCGGTGCCGTAGCCCATCAGCACGAAGTTGGCTACCCACACCGGCACTTTGTCGCCAGTGACCGGGTGAATCGCAAACAGGCCGGTGGCCATGCCACGCTTTTCCTGCGTTTCCAGTTCGGCTTCGGACACGCCGCCGTGGCGCAGTTCATCCAGGAACGCGGCCAACTGCGGATTGCTGCCGGCGGCCTTCTGTGCCAGCGGATGTTCGCCGGCAATCGACACGAAGGTGACGCCCATCAAGGTATCGGGGCGCGTGGTGAACACGGTCAGCGGTTCGGCCTCACCTTCCACCGCGAAGTGGATGTCCACGCCTTCACTACGGCCGATCCAGTTGCGCTGCATGGTCTTCACCGCATCCGGCCAGCCGGGCAGCGTGTCCAGGCCATCGAGCAGTTCCTGCGCGTAGTCGGTGATCTTCAGGAACCACTGCGGAATCTCGCGCTTTTCCACCAGCGCGCCGGAGCGCCAGCCGCGGCCGTCGATTACCTGCTCGTTGGCGAGCACGGTGTGGTCGACCGGGTCCCAGTTCACCACCGCGTTCTTGCGGTAGGCCAGGCCTTTCTGCATCAGCCGGGTGAACATCAGCTGTTCCCAGCGGTAGTACTCCGGCTGGCAGGTAGCAAATTCGCGCGACCAATCGATGGCGTAGCCCATGGTCTTGAGCTGCTCGCGCATGTGGTCGATGTTCTTGTACGTCCACTTGGCCGGCGCGGTGTTGTTCTTGATCGCCGCGTTTTCCGCCGGCAGGCCGAACGCATCCCAGCTCATCGGCTGCAGCACGTTCTTGCCGGTCATGCGCTGGTAGCGGCTGATGACGTCGCCGATGGTGTAGTTGCGCACATGTCCCATGTGCAGCGCGCCGGAGGGATACGGCAGCATCGCCAGGCAGTAGAACTTGGGGCGGGAGGGGTCCTCCTTCACCTCGTACGCGCGTTGCGCGATCCAATACTGCTGCGCAGCGGCTTCCACCGTCTGCGGGTTGTAATCGTTGGGGGAACCTTGGGTCTGGTTGTCCTGCATGATCCGGCGCCGTTGATGCATATTCGGCAGTGCAGGCGTCCATCGCCGTGCGCTGCGTGGGACCCGGCAGACTAGCAGAAACGGGCGTCAGGCTTCCTCCCCTGTGAGAGAACCCATGCCAGGCCCGCGGGTTGGGTTTGTTGTGCTGACCCACCTGCGCCGCTACGCACCGCCACCTACCTGGCTGGGCAGCCCGGCACGCTTCCTGACGCCATCGCCGGCGCCACGCTCGCGATCTGGCCCGCCAGTGTCGCCAGCGCCTGTTGATGGCCCGCCACCAATCCGGCGTAGCCCTGCCCCGCGCTTTCATGGATGCGGCTGCTGCACGTAAGCACCGCTTGGCTGCCGAGCTCTCGTACCGTCCAGGTGGCGTCGATCAACGCATAGTCGCCCGGCGAGGAATCGAAGCGGCGCAGGTCGACCTTGATGCGCAAGACCGGCTTGCCGTGCGTGGGCGCGGTGCCGCTGATGTCCTGCGCGCCAGTACTCCGGGCCAGTTCCACCGCGAGGGCGCCACGCACTTCATCCGCCAACGGTGCGGCCCAGCGCTCGCCATTGAGCAGGGCCACGGCCTGGCCACCCTGGCGCACGACGAGTTGCGGCACATCGTCCTGCGCCGGAATGCCCACTTGCATCAGCTCGAACTGGAAGCTTGCCGGCGCCGCTGGGGATTCGCCCTGCCCGCCAGCTGGCGCGGGGATCAGTGTGTAGTAATGCACCGGCGCGGAGGAACAGGCCGCCAGCGCTACCGCGCACCATGCCGCGATGACATGTCGCATACGAATCATGGTTTGCTCCCTTGCTGCGGCTGTGCGGTGGGCGTGCCGGCATCCGGCAGTGGTGCGTCCTTGCTGCGTCCGCGGATCAGCGAACTCGGCTGGGTGTTCAAGTAGTCGGTCAACGCGCGCAGCGAGCGGGCCATGCGTTGTAGCTCCTGCAAGGTGCCAGCGAGGTTTTGCTGCAGCGGCGAATCGGCCGACAACGCGCTGTTGGCAGTGCCCAGCGTCTGATTCGCCGTACCCACCGTGCGGTTGACGCCCTTGAGCGTCTCCTGGAAGGTAGGCAGCACGTTGCCGTTGACCTGCTTGATGGTGCTGTCGAGGTCGGCCAGCGTGTGGTTGAGGTTGTTGCCGATGGCGTCGAACGGGATCTTGCTGAGCTTGTCGACGATCTGCGCCATCTGTTCCTGCAGCTTGTCGAGGCTGCCCGGTACCGTGGGAATTTCCAGCGGACGCGCGTCGGGGTTGTACGCCACCTTCGGCGCCTTCGGCACCAGGTCCAGCGAAATGTAGAGCTGCCCGGTAAGCAGGTTGCCCGCCTTGGCTTCCGCACGCAGGCCGTGCGATACCAGCGTGCCGATCAGGTGGGACATATCTTCGTTGTCACCCTTGGACTTGGCGATCTCGGCCAGTTTCTTGTGCGCGCGGCCAAGGCGATCGGGATAAACCACCGCGCCGACGTTGATCGGGAAGTGACCGGTCTTTTCGTCGTAATCCATGCGGATCGACACGACGTGGCCGAAATTGATGCCGCGGAATTCCACCGGCGCGCCTACGGCCAAGCCTCGCAGCGTCTGGTCGAAGCGCATCACGATGTAGCGCGGCTCGCCATCCGGCGGCGCCATGGCATTGGCTTCGGTGTCGAACAGCGTGTAGGAGGCGTCTTCGTCGGCAGGCTTTTCGTCCGGATGCGGGCCGGGCGCATCGTTGAACGCCACGCCACCGGCCAGCACCGTGGCCAGCGATTGAGTGTTGAGCTTGAGGCCATCGGCGCTAATCGTGACGTCCACGCCGCTGGCGTTCCAGAAGCGCGACTCGTTGGTCACGAATTTGTCGTAAGGGCTGTCCACGAAGATCTTCATGGTGACGCCCTTGCCGTCCTCATCCAGCTTGTACGACGCCACGCGACCCACCTGGATGCGCCGGTAATACACCGGCGAGCCGATATCCAGCGAACCCAGGTCACCCGACTGCAAGGTAAAACTCTTGCCGCGCGAGTCGTGCAATACGGAAGGCGGATTCTCCAGGCCGACAAAATCCGTCTGCGTCTGCGTGGACTTGCCCACGTCCACGCCGATGAAGGAACCCGACAGCAACGTATCGATACCCGACACGCCACCCAGCCCGATACGCGGACGCACCACCCAGAAGCGCGAATCGGAGACGGCGATATTGCCCGCGCTCTTTTCCAGGTCCACCTTCACGATCACCTTGCTGTGATCCGGGCTGAGTCGGATATGGGTGACCTTGCCGACCACCACGTCCTTGTACTTCACCACCGTCTTGCCCGATTCCAGACCTTGCGCGGTCTGGAAGCTGATGGTGATGGCGGGCCCCTGCTGCCGCCACGCATTGATCACCAGCGACAGGCCGACCAGCGCGGCGATCGCCGGCACCAGCCAGATCCACGACGCGTTGAAGCGGCGATGCTTGACCACCGGTTCGGGCAAGTTGCCGCCAAGGTTGGGACCGCTCTGATTGGGTCTGCTTTGATCGGGAGTGTTCTGGTCAGTCATCGTCGTCCTGGCAATCCCATATCAGGCGGGGGTCGAAACTCTGGGAGGCCAGCATGGTAAGTACCACGGTAAGGCCGAAATACACTACGCCAGGCAAGGGTTCCACCTGGCTGAAAAACCCGAACTGCACCAGTGCCGTCAGCAAAGCCACCACGAACACGTCCAGCATGGACCAGTAGCCGACGAATTCCACCAGCCGATACAGCATGGCCCGCTGCCGACGCGCCCAGGACGTGCCGCGATGCGCACTCAACAGCAGGGTGCTGATCACCAGGAATTTCACCATCGGCACCACGATGCTGGCGGTGAACACGATCACGGCGAGGTCCGGCGACCCTTTCTGCCACAGCTCGACCACGCCGCTGAGAATGGTGTTGTCGTCCACGTCACCCAGGCTGACCGTGCGCATGATCGGCAACACGTTGGCGGGAATGTAGAAGATGAACGCGGCAATCAACAACGCCCACGTGCGCATGCAGCTATAGGGCTTGCGCCGATGCATGGAACTGCCGCAGCGCGGACAGGCCGCATGATCCACGTGCGTGTCGCGGCAGACCAGGCCGCAGACGTGGCAGCTGATCAGGCCCAGCTCGTGCGCGCGAGGCAGTGCGCTCACGTCGTCGGCTCCGGAATCTTGTCCCACAGCTGGCGCACGTCGATGCCGGAGAAAATCGTGATCAGGACCGCCAGCGCCGCATAGGCGAACACGCCGATATCGGGCGTCACGTCGAAATACATGTGCGCCTTCACGATCGACACCAGCACGCCGAGCACGAACACCTCGCTCATCGTCCACGGACCGATGTAATGCAAGACCACCATCAGCTGCCTGAAACCGGGTGCACGTTGCCCCTTGCGGCCGTAGATCAGCAGCCAGCCCAGCACCAGCATCTTGCACAGCGGAAAGAAAAACAGCGTACACGCCGCCAGCACCGACACCACCTGCGAATGCTCCTTCCACATCATGAGGATGATGCCCCACAGCGTGGCGTGGATCTGCGTGCCGTTGAGGCCCAGCGTAATGATCGGCCACACGTTCGCCTGCACGAACACCACCATCACCGTGACCACCAGCGCGAACATCGCATTCAGGCCGATGCGCTGATGGCGCTCCAGCACCGCATGGCAGCGTGCGCAACGCGCCACGTCGCCGCGCGCCAGCACGCGGCGACGGTAGACGGTGTCGCAGTGTTCGCAGATCAGCAGATCCGACGTCATCGCCTTCTGCGCGTGTTCCATGCTGGCCGGGGGCGTGGTGCTCATAAGTCGGGATTCTCGCAAATCCGGGGCAAACACGCTTGCCAGGGATGCTCTGATCCATGCCACGCACCCGGCATGACGTCCAGAAGGCTCGCAGGTTGCGTCGCGTGGCACAGTGTGGTGACGGGTACGTGGCATGGATCAGGGCATCCCTTGATATGCTGCGCACCGCCCCGATTTGCTCGGATTAATCCTTGGAGTCCACTGTGAACGCCGCCGTCTCCCCGCACATCTTCGACGTCGATCAAGCCAACTTCGAAACCGAGGTGCTGCAAGCCTCGCTCACGACGCCCGTGCTGGTGGACTTCTGGGCCGAATGGTGCGGCCCCTGCAAATCGCTGGGTCCCATGCTGGAAAAGCTCGCCGCGGAATACAACGGCGCGTTCCGCCTGGGCAAGGTCGATGTGGACAAGAACCAGGAACTGGCCGGCATTTTCGGCGTCCGCAGCATTCCCACGGTCATCCTGGTGAAGGACGGCCAGATCCTCGACGGCTTCGCCGGCGCCCTGCCCGAAGGCCAGTTGCGCCAGTTCCTGTCGCGCCACGTGCAGCCGCTGGAAGGCGAGCTTGATGAAGACGAAGCCCCGGAAGAACTCGCCCCCGAATCGCCCGAAGAGGCCATCAACCGCCTGCAGCAGGAAATCGCCGAAAGCCCCAACCACCCCGAACTCAAGCTCGACCTGGCCATCGCCCTGGCCCAAGCCGGCCACGCCTCCGCCGCCGAAGCCGAACTCAACGCCCTGCCCGCCAACCTCGCTACGGATTCACGCGCCGTGCGCCTGCGCAGCCAGCTCGACCTGGCCCGTTCGCTGGAAGGCACGCCGGCGATGGAGGTGTTGCAGCAGCGTGTGCACGCCAACCCGCAAGACTGGGAAGCACACGATATGCTCGGTGTACGCCTGCTGCTCGGCGCCGATCCTGCCGCCGGCCTGGAGCAGTGGCTGCTCATCCTGGACAAGGCTCGCGACTGGAACGAAGGCCAGGCGAAAAAGCGCCTGTTGGCCGCCTTCAATACCCTGGATGATGCGGAATTGGTTGGCCGCTATCGCCGGCGGATGGCGTCATTGTTGTTCTAAGGATCGCGATGCAACCGCAGGTTGGGTTACGCTGCGCTAACCCAACCTAAAGAACGGCCATAACCCTCGTACTCTCCCGTAGGCGAACCAAGTTCCCCGCCGTTCTCGCCCGGGCACATCATGGGCTGCCGTTATACTTCTCAGGCTCCGGACCCCTGGCAGGACGCCATGCCCCCTCCCAAACCCCCGCATCGACGCGATCATCGGCTTGTCCCGCGCAGCCTAAAAGCCCTCGCCCTTGGCGCCATAGCGCTCGCCCCACACTCCGCACGTGCCGACTGCATCGACGAGGCCGCGTACTACCACCAAGTACACCCTTATGTACTGCGCGCCATTGCGTATCAGGAATCGCAAATGCGCGCCGATGTCACACACGTCAACACCAACCGCACCACTGACTACGGGGTAATGGGCATCAATTCCGTACACCTTTCCGAACTTTCCGGCTTCGGCATCGCCAGGGAGCAATTGCTGGACCCTTGCGTAAGCGCTTACGTCGGCGCCTGGTATCTGCGCCGCAAGATGGAGAAATACGGCAATTCGTGGCGAGCCGTCGCCGCCTATCATTCCGAAACGCCGGATATCGGCGCCGCATACGTCGTTAAAATCCAGGGCCTGCTCACGACATGGGGCGTACCCGACCCTGAAACACCCGATCTGTCGATTGCAAAACCATGACGTAGATTTGAACCCAACCTACGACACAAATAAATCAGCGCATCTCCAACGCCTGCGCAACACAGTTCCGGCACAAAACCCAGGTCTCTGAGTTATCGGCAAGAGTCTCCACGATCATCCCCACCGTCTGCTGAAACTGCGATGCATTACCAACCTCATCGCCAAATTCCTGCTTGAGCATGCCCTCGATAAAACGACTCACCAACACACGCTCATCCGTTACACCTGCCGCATGCAACGCGCGAACCGATGCGGCAGGCGATTGCGCGGCGCCGGTGTACAGATCTGCCCACCCATCTTTGCTTGAGCCACCCGCCTGGACGCTACTGGAGCGCTTGCTTTGCCGCTCCAATTGAACGCGCAGCTGCGCAGCTAACCGATCGATACGAGATAGAGAAGTCATCGGGATATTGTGCCCGATAGTGAGCATCTGCCATGGAACGAATCATCGGCACAGACGATTTTCAATTGCATGCACTTGCCACCGGTACCTGCGCGTCACCCACTCACATTCCCCATACACAGTCGACCGCAATGCCTCAGACGTCATCGAGAGATCATGCGGACAGAAGCCGCCCTTTTCTGTTCAAGCCAGTCGATGATTGCCCATATCCATACATAACGCCCTTTGACCAGGCTTCAAACCACGCGACAAGAATCCGCACACTTATCTACTCGACGCCTTACAGCGCAAGCATCCTTGCCTGACTTTCCGTATCAAAGCGTTGAAGCCACGGCGGTAACTGCAGCACATTATTAGTGTGCAGCTCGCGTCCGAGCATGGCTCCCACAGAACAAATTGAATCCTTACAAGCGAGCGCCAAGTTCGGTGGCGCTGTTCACGGCCTGGGATGGCTTGCTTTAGGGCTATCGCATACGCAGATTGAACTGCTCAGAAGCAACGCGGACTACGCAGGAATCGTAAATGGGCTCTAAGCGCGTCGCTGTTTTTCCTGCCCGCGCATCGGTCGGCGTCGGCGCACATGAAACGAACCGACGCCGACCAGGCGGTCAGTAGCGTGCGACGTTAGTCAGCACGCCGTAGCCAGCCAGACTGTTGTTGTTGAAGCGGGAGGCCTGCATCACGATGGCGACCTGGTTGTCGCTCACCAGGACCTTCGGATAGTTGTTGGCGCTATCGTTCGGGTTGATCTGCCGTTCCGCCGCCATCGGGTTGAACAGCTCGTCGAAGTGGTTGTAGTAGATGCCGTAGTTCGCACAGCTCCAGGCCACGACGAAGCCAGGCGGCCCTTCCTGACCCTTCTGCGCAGGCAGGGCCGCGATATATGGCATGCCTGTGGCATAAGTAGCATTGTTCAGCCGGATACCCGCTCGCGGCTGGTTGTCCTCGGCATGGGGCGTTGGAGAGCCATCGGGCGAATCGTCTTGCAAGCCGAACACGCGCAGGCGATCACCGTAGACGTAGGATTGGGGGCCGACATACACCAGCATGATCGTGCTTCTGCTCTGATCGAGTACGGCATGGAACTTACCCATGTTGGCCTGTGGGTAGCTGGTGATCAGCGTCACCCTCGAGGATCCGAAAACCGGACGTTCCACCCGATAGAAATTGATCTTGCTCAGGGTCTCCTGGATCGCCACGATGACGCTGTCGCGCTGGTTCATCAGCACGATGTTTTCATTGGCGGCGATGCCAAGTTCGGTCCCGGAATAGTAGAACGTCGAATAGATGTCTTTGCTGATCCCGAAGCGATAGCTTTGCTCTTCCAGCGAACGGTCCAGCCAGATGCCCTGCAGCTCGCGTTCGTTGTCGCTGGCCCAGCATACGAAAGTTAGCCCGCTGGTCGGGTTGTAGATCACGCGCGGGCATACATAGTTGCCGTTCTCGCCGCTGGCAAGGATTTCCGGGTATGGCGGGAATGGCGTGCCGACCCCCTGGTCGCTGACACTGTATTTGCGCGCATAGACCCGGTACAAGCCGTTGTTATGGCTGCTTGCCCAAACCGCGACCATCTCGTTGGTGCCATCGATCGCGGTCAGGTCGATATCCTTCTGGTTGTTGCGCGTGAATGCCGGCATCAGATAGGGCGGCCGCAATGCGCCGTTGGTCGTCTGCATGCGTGTGTAGAGCGTCCAAACCGTTCCGTCGTATCCGGTGTAGGCGCCGATCAGCTGTCCACTGACTGCAGTACACAGCGCGGCACGTGGCGATTCATTGTAGGGGCCGTCGAACAGGATGTTCAGGCCGTCTTGCCAGTTGGTATTCATGCGGATACCTCCATTAGGCAGTTCAATCTCATCGGTGAGGGGGCAGTCGGCGCTACGTCAGTGGCGGCCATGGTGTTCTCCTTGCCCCGCCCTGAGCGTACTGAGGTATTCCAAGCCGACAAACCGCGGTTCATCGCAGCGATCCTGGTAGCCGATGCCGTAGCCATGCTCAGCTGCAATCGAGCGATGATTGCCGGGCATGTCGGCCGGCACACTTTGCTCGGCTCCGGCGTGATCGAGTTCAGCGCTGAATTCGGCAAAGTTGATGCTCTGCTTGCCCTCCCAGGAAACCAGGTAGTTTTCGCTATGCGGGATCAGCGAAATCACCGGCCGCGTGTATCCCCCGGGCAGCAGGTTCAGCCTTTTTTTTGCGGCCGGATAGGCAGCGAGCCGCTTACGCGCCGGTGCGTTGGCGCCGAAGATACGCGAGGCCACGCCATACACTGCAACCTCATCCTGGTTCCGCGAGAGATCGGAATACACGGTGAGAAGCAGGTTGTACTCCTTGTCGTAAACCGCGTTGTGATAGCCAACGTCAGTTTCTTCGATGCGGAACAGCAGGTGATACTTGACGTTGCCTTGCTCGGGCGGCTCGATGCGATAGACGGCAATATTGTTATTCGTGGTGACGAACTGAAGGAACGCGCCGCCGGCGAAATCGGTCACCAGGCTCATGTTGCGGCCCAGCTGGCGTTCGATTGCATCCCCGTAGCCGTCTGACAGCGGCGCATCGAGCCGGGTCACACGGGAAGTGGGTTGCAGCGTCCCGGCATCGAAGGTCGCCAGACATACGACGCCCGGGCCGTCACCGTACCCATCGATGCAGGCGAAATAGATGTTCTCGCCCGATGGCACCAGGTTGACCAGGATCGGCTCGATCACGTTCGGAAAATCGAGTGCTTGCGCAGGCGTGACCTTGATGCCGGACGCCTCGGTGACGACCTGGGAGAAATGCCCTTGATGCCGGTCCTGCCCGGTGGAATGAAACCATGCAAGTGCAAGGATCGTATTGCCATCGTCCTTCACGAAGCGCGCCGCCGGTACGTGCGAGCCCTCGGGGCTCTTGCCGGCGAGAACGTCGTGGCATTCGCCGTCGCCCGAATAGTGGCGAAGGTAGATCGCATCGCCGTCGGTATCCGTTTGCTTGACGAACAGAAAGGCGGGACGTCCGCTGAGCAAGCCGGTGTCGAAACTTTTGAACAGGTCTGTGGATCGCGGTTCGGACATGTCGTTTCTCCTTATGGATAAACTGCCGGTGATCTACGCAGTGCAGCTAGCCGAAGCCGGCGTTGAGGTGCAGGCAGGCCAGCTTTCAGTCGGACATCGGTTGCGTCACATGAGCCGCGCGCCTCGTTTGCTTTGAGGGCCTGTTTACGATCCCTGCGTAGCGCGCGTTGCGCAGAGATCGCAAACAGGCTCTGAGGCCAGGCTGTACATCGGAATGAGCAGGAAACCTGCAGACGCCAATGGCGCAGGTCTGAGCGCCGTCCAACGCAATCGGCGCCATGGCGGCCATGATCGTCTCGCCCATCGGTGTTGCAAGCGCATGGATCGGCAGTGCGCCCATGCCCTTCGTACTGCGCGCGGAAAGCGCCGACTGTTCACGGCAGCGCGCGTCAGGGCAGGTCGGCGCACCATTCGCGACCACCGCAATATGCATGGGAAAGTCACGCGCACACATCACCGCCCTCCCTGGCCTTATGCCCTGTGGCTTGAATGGGGTGCCGCTATTGAGCTGCTACCGCCGTGGCGAAAACGGCGCCTCAGCGGTGGAGACGCATTCTAAGGAGGCGATTGTAAGGTCAATGTCGAGGTCGCCCCCTGGCTGGCGTTAAAGCGTGATCAGGTTCTCGTTAGCGGACGATCATGATCGAAATAGAAGGAAATAAAGGGTCAGACCCGAATGGCACTTACTTTAGTTTTTTTGGATGTCCATGTAGTTGAATTTGTTGGCGCTCAATGTGGCGATGACGCATTAAAAGTGGGTACGGTTTAGGTCGTCGCTTTACCGACCGCGGCTCTATTCGGCCTAGGCGATTTGCCACCCGCTGCTGCGCCATAAGCTTGAACAGCACATCTTCTTCCGCTTCATTTACTCGGTCGCCTCTCATGCTCCAGGCGTTCCAAAGCTGCAAACAGTGCTTGAAGCTGATCTGACGCGACATTACATCGGCGATTTTTGCGGAGCGCGCCATCAAGAGTCTAATCCGGTTGTAGGCAAGCAAGGCGGCCCACCACTGCTTCTCGTTCATGACAGGAGTCTGACACGCTAGGCGATCCTGGCCGAGCGTAGCCTTGATGTTGCGTAGATCCAATTCGACATTCCAACGCTGTGTGTAAAGCTGCTTGAGTTCTTTCATGCAGATGCCCGGCGACAACAGCGTTGTTACAAGCACTTTCTTGCCCGCTTGCACCTCGCGAACGGTAAGTGTTTCGGGCGCTTCGTCATAATCGGTCTGACTCAGCCATTCCGGTTTCTACTTGGGCTTCTGCCATGTCACCACATGATCTCGAACTCCCAGCCGACGACCTCTCCGAAATCCGTGATCCGGCGTTGATGTTGCTGGAAAATCACATCGGCGCCACGCAATTGAACCATGGCAATGCCGAAATAGGAGCAGTAATAGCGATCGGCAATTAAGACATCGCCCGACGCCACCCGTGGCAACATGCGATATAGCAGCGATTGCTCACTTTCACCCTTGCCACGGCACGGCCCCATTGCCGTATCGATAACCGCGCCGGTCCCCAGGCAAAGCAGTGCGGCTACTCGTGCGATGGGAAATCCAAGCCCCGGCGCTTGTATCCCTGATTGCGGATAAAGCGCCTGATTTTTAGGCGTATCGGGCATCGTCACCGTGCTCCCATCGACCATTTTCACGGTACGTCCCCGCCATCGCCAGGTAGTGCCTGTGCTAGGGCGTGTTAACACTAGATGCTTGACCGTATACTTCGACGATGGAAAT